>DATMZQ010000400.1:0-13614 GCA_035573615.1 Burkholderiales bacterium
TCCCAAGCGCCGGTCGGACAGCGCTCGGCACACAACCCGCAATGCAGACAGACATCTTCGTCCTTGGCCATGATACGGCCGGTTTTCAGCACGTCAGATACATACAAACTCTGCGACAGCGTTTCGGCCGGTGCGTTCAGCCGGCCGCGTAGTTCTTGCTCTTCACCGTTGGCAGTAAACGTGATGCAATCCATCGGACAGATATCCACACAGGCATCGCATTCTATGCAAAGCGGCGGCGAAAACACCGTCTGCACATCGCAGTTGAGACAGCGTTGAGCTTCAGCGAACGCCAGTTTCACATCGAAACCCAGTTCAACTTCCACCTTGATATCTTTGAGCGCGATGGCCTGGTCCTTCAGCGGCACCTTGTGGCGCAGCTCACTGGAAATATCGTTGTCATAGCTCCACTCGTGAATGCCCATTTTTTGGCTGGTCACATTCACCCGCGGAGCAGGCCGCATGTGCACATCTGCACCATTGCATAGCTGGTCGATCGAAATGGCTGCATCGCGCCCATGCGCGACCGCCCAGATGATGTTTTTTGGACCGAATGCCGCGTCGCCACCGAAAAAGACCCTTGGGTGTGACGACTGGAAAGTGGTCTTGTCGACGACCGGCATGCCGGATTTATCGAATGCGATGCCTGCATCGCGCTCAATCCACGGGAATGAGTTTTCCTGCCCGACCGCTATGAGCACATCATCGCATTCGAACAGTTGGTCGGCTTCGCCGGTCGGTATGAGCTTGCGGCGGCCCTGTTCATCAAACATCGCTCTGACTTTTTCAAACACCATCCCGGTCAGCCGGCCATTGCGGTGCTGGAACGATTTTGGCACCAGGTAGTTCAGGATCGGGATGCCTTCATGCATCGCATCTTCCTTCTCCCAGGGGCTGGCTTTCATTTCTTCGAACCCGCTGCGCACGATGACCTTGACGTCGTTGCCGCCCAGGCGCCGTGAAGTCCGGCAGCAATCCATTGCCGTATTCCCACCGCCCAGCACGATCACGCGCCTGCCAATGGCGTCGACATGACCGAATGAGACAGAAGATAGCCAATCGATGCCGATGTGGATGTTCTTTGCAGCTTCCATTCGCCCTGGCAACTCCAGGTCCCGGCCGCGTGGCGCTCCCGAACCAACGAATATGGCGTCGAAGCCCTCGGACAGAATCCTTTTCAGGCTGTCGATGCGTACGCCGCCGCGGAATATGACGCCGGTACCGAGCACATAACCGACTTCCTCGTCGATCACCTCCTCGGGCAAGCGGAAGCGAGGGATCTGAGTGCGGATCATGCCGCCGGCTTTCGGGTCCTGGTCGAATACCACAACCTCGTATCCGAGCGGCGCGAGATCCCTCGCCACAGCGAGAGATGCCGGCCCGGCACCGATGCAGGCCACGCGCTTACCGTTCTTCTGCGCTGGGGCCTTTGGCAATTGACTGCGGACATCTCCCTTGTTGTCGGCCGCCACGCGCTTCAAACGGCAAATAGCAACCGGCTCCGGCTTGGGCTGATTCTGCTCTTCGACTCTTCCGCGCCGACATGCCGGCTCACAAGGCCTATCGCAGGTACGTCCGAGAATGCCGGGGAACACATTGGAATTCCAGTTCACCATGTAGGCATCGCCATAGCGGCCGGCAGCGATCAGCCTGATGTATTCTGGAACGGGGGTGTGGGCCGGACATGCCCACTGACAATCGACGACCTTATGAAAATAGTCGGGTACGTTGATATCGGTGGGCTTCAAAAAAAATTTCCTCCGCCTGGGCGCCTTACTGCGAATTGTTATAGCCCGCGGATCCCAAGCATTTCCGACGCGGAACACCTGCAAGAAGCGGGTCTTGACTGCCCAATTGGTGCGTAGTGTAACGCTTTGTTACCCCTCGCGTTGACAGGCCGTACTAATCCAGCACATGCGACACCAACCCATCGGCCAACTTCGGCTCGAACCAAGTCGATTTTGGCGGCATGATTTCCCCTGCATCCGCGACCGACATGAGATCTTCCATGCGCGTCGGGTACATTGAAAAAGCCGCTGCCATGCTACCGCTATCTACCCGCTGCTCCAATTCCGACAAACCCCGGATGCCGCCGATAAAATCAATGCGCTTGTCGCGGCGCGGATCGGTTATGGCCAACACGGGCGCCATGACCAAATTCGCCAGCAGGCTGACATCCAGCCGTTCGACCGGATCTCTGGCCGGCACGACAGCCGGGTGGACATTCAAGCGATACCACTGCGCCGGTAGGTAAAGTCCGAATTCACCCGGCTTTGCCGGTACAACTGCCTTGGGGGCCGCGTGCAGCGAAAAACTTTGGCCAAGTTTCGACAAGAACTCCTGGCGGCTAAGCCTGTTCAGGTCGGTCACCACGCGGTTGTATGGCAGGATGCGCATATGATGGTGCGGAAACGCTACCGTCAGGAAAAAATTATAGCTTTCGGTTCCATCATGTCGCGGATTTACCGCACGGCGCGATGCGGCCACGCGTGACGCGGCTGCGGAGCGATGGTGGCCGTCCGCGATATAGATCGCGGGCATGGCGTCGAATGCCATAGTCAAACGATTAATTATCGACGACTGCGCGATACGCCAAACCGTATGGCGCACTCCGGTCTCCGCAACGACATCCGCGACTGGCTCACTGGCCGCCGCGCGAACCAGCAACGCATCTACCTCGGGTGATTCGGGATAGGCAAGCAAAACCGGGCCCGTTTGCGCGTTAAGCGCTTCGATCTGCCGAACCCGGTCGTCCTCTTTATCGGGTCTTGTGAACTCGTGTTTGCGGATGCGATTGCTGTCGTAATGGGCTATGGAAGCTGCCCCAACCACACCGGTTTGAGCATGTCCATCCATCAGCAAGCGGTAAACGTAGTAGCACGGTTGCGTATCACGCTCGAGTATCTTGTGCAGCAACATGCGCTGCAGGGTATCCGCGGCCTTGGCATAGACTTCCGGCGCATAAGGATCGGTGCCAGGCGGCAGATCGATTTCAGGTTTGGAAATGTGCAGAAAACTCCACGGCTTCCCATTGGCGCGTGCGCGAGCTTCCTCGGTGGAAACCACGTCATACGGTGGCGCCGCGACATCGGCCGCGTGTCCGTCTGTGGGTCGCAATCCGGCGAAAGGCTGAATAAGATGCAAACCGCTCCTCCTTCGAAAAAACGGCCTGAGATTATCAGGCCGTTTTGAGACGATCAGGCACGATGGGCCGACAGGTACAATCACCCGTGCTTGAATACGATCGTCTTGGTCTGGGAAAACTCATACAACGCTTCCATGCCTTTTTCCCTGCCGTGACCACTTTTCTTGACACCTCCGAACGGCAGTTCAATACCTCCGCCTGCGCCATAGCCGTTCACGAAGACTTGGCCACAACGCATTTTTCGCGCTACCCGCATTTGTCTGGCCCCGTCGCGTGTCCACACTCCAGCCACCAAACCGAATGAGGTCGAGTTAGCGAGTTTCACCGCGTCCACTTCATCGTCGAACGGGATGATGGAGAGCACAGGCCCGAACACTTCATCGCAAGCGAGCGCATTATCGCGCGGCACTGGCCCGAACAATACCGGCGCAACGTAGAAGCCGCCGGCGGGCAAGCCTTCAGCAAGTTCTGCTTGTGCAAGCACTGGAATGCCAGCCTTTTTGGCACGATCGATGAAGCCGTGCACGCGTTCGCGTTGGTTACTGGAGATCAACGGCCCGCAATCCAGGTCCATCGAGTGACTGCCGACTCGCAACAGTTTGAAGCGGGCGACGACCTGCGCCACGAACTGATCGTAAATCGATCTCTGCACGAGCACGCGACTTCCCGCCGAACAGGTCTGCCCGGCGTTCTGCACGATCGCGTTCACAACCACCGGCACGGTGGCGTCGAAATCGGCATCCTCGAACACGATCTGCGGCGATTTGCCGCCCAGTTCAAGCGTGCAGCCGATATGATTTGCGGCGGCGGCCTTCTGCACCAGCGTGCCCACTTCAGGCGAGCCGGTAAACGACAGGAAATCGATTCCGGGATGGCTTGCCAGCGCCGCACCCGCTTCTTCTCCGATACCGGTAACGATATTCAGCGCACCGGGTGGAAAGCCGACCGCCTGCGCGAGTTGTCCGATTCGTACGGGTGTGAGGCACGCGTCTTCTGCAGGTTTCATGACTACTGCATTGCCCATGGCAAGCGCAGGTGCAAGGCTGCGCCCAAACATCTGCGCAGGATAATTCCAGGGAATAATATGTCCGGTGACGCCCTTTGGTTCGCGCAGGATTGCGACCGTGTAGCCATCGAGGAACGGGAGAGTGTCGCCGTGGAATTTATCAGCCGCTCCGCCGTAGAACTCGAAATAGCGGGCAGCCGCGGTAATGTCGGCGCGCGCCTGCTTCATTGGCTTGCCGCAATCGCGCCCTTCGAGCTGGGAGAGTTCCTCATGGTGTGCGAGGATTGCTTCTCCAAGTTTCGTCATCAGGCGGCCACGTTCGACTGCTGTCATCTTGCCCCAGGCACCTTCCTCGAATGCCTGCCGTGCGGCTTGCACCGCTGCATGGATATCGGCTTCCGTGCCGCGTGCTATTTTTGCGAATGCGCGCCCATCGCTGGGACTCACCATGTCCAGCATGTGGCCGTCGGACGCGTCCAGCCATTTGCCACCGATCAGGTTCTGGAAAGTCGCACTATCATCCACGGCCAGCCGCGCAACATTGGCATTCATTGCAGTTTCCTTTACTGTTTAAGTGGCAAGAGCGAGAGTTCGACTCTCCGGTTCGCCGCGCGCCCCGTCTCGTTTGCGTTGCTCGCTACCGGATGGTTTTCGCCCGCACCTATGCTGATGGTGCGTTCTGTCTTGACTCCTTTTGCGACCAGGTAGTTCGTTACCGTGTGAGCACGCCGCTCGGAGAGTGCCTGGTTATATTCCGCCTTGCCGACATCGTCCGTATGGCCAGCAACTTCAATGATAGTCTTTTCATATTTCTTGAGAACCATGACGACGCCGTCCAGCACTTTTGGAAACGACGGGCTCAATTCGGCGCTACCGGTCTTGAACGTAATGTTGCCCGGCATATTCAGCGTGATGTTATCGCCTTGGCGTGTCACCGAAACGCCGGTACCTTCCATTTGCTTGCGTAAATCGTCTTCCTGCTTATCCATGTAGGCACCGACGCCCGCGCCTGCCAGCCCCCCGATGCCCGCGCCGATCATTGCGCGCTTCCTGCGCTCCTGTGCGTCGCTGCCGCTGATCGCGCCGACCACTGCGCCGGCGGCAACGCCAATGGCTGCCCCTTTGCTTGCCGAATTTATTTTTTGCTCTCCCGTGTACGGGTCGGTGGTTTGACAGGCGCTCAATCCAAGACTTGCGGCGAGAATCAGGACGATCAATCGGCACATATTACGAAGCTGCATCAGTCGAATTCCTTTCATGAAGCGTTAGTGGATTTTCTGGGAAGCTCGGAGCGAATGGCGTCTCGAGCGGGGCGCAATTCTACCAACACAGGAGGTGCTGTTTGGTGTCGCCTGCGTCGGGAACCAGCGACACTATCCGAGCGCAGCCGATTGCCAGCGAGAACCGGCTCTTTGCCCGCGATAGACTACGGCCGGATGTAGACGTATCCCTCTTTGGCCTGCAGGCGCGCGATCTCGGCCACGCCGGAAGGGACGGTACTGACGTTTTCGATGAGGTCTTTTTGCGTCAACTTCAGGGCTTTCATGCTGTTCTGGCAAATGCGAAACTCAACGCCGTTGGCTTTTAGCTGCTCTACCCACTCTGCGTAAGGCCGCCCACCCGCGTCCTGCGCACCAAATGTGAAGGCGCGCACTCCCGTGGACAAAGCCACCACAACAATCTTGACCCCGGGATCTGCGCTGACATGATTGGCAATGTTGTTCATCGCCAGCGTAGCGACCCGGTCGTCTTGAAGGTGATACACCGTTTTGATGGTATTGTCCGCGCGCGCATTGGTCTGGGCCATCACGACGGCTGCGATCACCAAAATCGCGCGCAAGACAGCCAGCATATTGTTTTTCATTGAGTGCATCTCCTTGGATGGGGTCCAGCTATAGCATACCGAGCTGCATAAGGTCCACTCGCAACCGGTCGGGATCGGTGAAATGCAACGCATGCAAGCCGGCATTCCGGCCGGCCTCCACATTACGCGGGCTGTCATCGATGAATACCGTGCGTCCCGGGTCAAGTGCGCAGCGTTCAATGGCCAAGCCAAAAATGCGCGGATCGGGTTTTGCCAGTCCCACCTCGCCGGACACTACGATATGCTCGAACCATTGCAAAAATTCGAATCGTCGGCGTGCGATCGGGAATGTTTCGGCCGACCAGTTCGTCAGAGCATGCAGCCGATGGCCCTTGCTGCGCAGATCGCGCAGAATGGCCACGCTTCCCGGGATTTCATCGCGCAGCATGGTTTCCCAGCCGTCGCGCCACAGGGCAATTAATTCCGAATGTGCCGGGTGCAGGGCGGCCCGCTCGGCAACCGCCTGATCAAAAGTCTTCCCGGCGTCAATCTCGAGGTTCCACCAGGGAGGCGCTATCTCTGCCAGAAAGTGTTCCATCGCCTGCTCGTCGCCCTTGAACAGCGGCCGGTACAGATAGCGCGGATTCCAGTCGATCAGCACTGCGCCCAAATCGAACAGTACGGTATCCATTCAACGCCCCGATGCGCGCTTTTTCTTCCATGCCTCGTATTCGGCCTGCACCGGGCCGCTCGGTGGATAGGTACCGCTGATTGGCGCGCCCGCCTGAACTTTTTCAAGCACAAAAGTTTCCAACTCTTCCATCTCCAGCCCGCTTTTCGCGACCTGCTCTGCCATATGGCGCGGAATACAGACCACTCCTTCGTCGTCACCAACCATGATGTCTCCCGGCATCACCAGCACTTCGGCACATCCGATCGGCACGTTGATATCGACCGCGACGTGCTTGTGGATGTGTGCGGTTGCGGCCATGTTTTTGGCGAAAACCGCAAAGCCGAGCTTTTGTATGGAGACGTAGTCACGCATGGCGCCGTCGGTCACAGCACCAGAAGCGCCCCGGGCCTGCAGGCGTGACATCAAAATCTCGCCGCCGGCAGCCGCGCTATCGATATTGCGGCAGTCGAGCACCAGCACCTGTCCGGGAAGTATTTCATCAATGGCCTTGCGTTGCGGGTATCCGGGTTTGCCGATCGCCTCGAACGTTGCCAGGTCCTCGCGCGCCGGTACGAATCGCACGGTCACCGCTTCACCCGCCATGCGCAGGGTTGGATTGAGCGGTTTCACTCCGTTCAGGTAAGTATTACGAAAGCCCAACTTGAACAACTGGGAGGTCAAGGTTGCCGTAGAAATGCGCCGTAACTGATCGAGAATTTGCGGAGCAATCGGAGCGGGTTTCATGATTTTTCCTGCCTGATCTGAGGTCGTATCCTACCCCAGACCGCATTGCGGGCTCTATGCCCCGCTAGTCAAGAGAGCCGCCACGACCCCGACACGGTTCATCGCAAGCCGGCTTGCAGCTTGCCCAATTCGATTTGGTTAATGGTGGGAGGAAGTTTGATGGACAAAGCTTCCAGATAGGTGCGCTCCATGTCCTGCGCCTTGCGGTTGCGCATCGCGATTACAAGATTGGGCCGGATGTCGGAAAGCGCGCGAGTCCCCGCGGCCTTCTTGTCCAAAAGCTTGATCAAATGCCAGCCGGCAGCCGATTTTATCGGCGGACTCACTTCGCCCTTCGCCATGCCAGACACGGCGCGGCGGATTTCGGGGACCATCTGTTCTTCGCTTACCCAACCCAGCTCGCCACCCTTTTCCGCGCTCTCCTTGTGCGCAGAATTCTCTTTTGCCAACTTTGCGAAATCGGTTCCGGACTTCCCCAGTTTTGCGCTCAATTCGCCAATCTTCTTTTTGGCTTCGTCAGCTTTGGCCTTATCAGTCCCCTCTGGTGCCGGCAGAAAGATCTGCGCAAGTTGGAACTGGGCCGGGGCGACCAATTGCGCCTTGTTGGACTCGTAGAATTGCTTGATTTCCTCTTCGGACGGATAGCCGTCGCCTGGTTTGGCGACGTTGGCGACAAACGAACTTACGATGACCTGGTCACGAGCTCTCTCGATCATCGGCTCCAATTCCTTGCGCTTGTCCCAGCCTTTCTGCTTTGCTTCATGCAGCACGGCTTTGCGCATGAGTTCGCTGCGCACCAGTCTTTCCAATGCCGCCGGATCTGTCGCCAACTGGCGACGGGCATCCGGCGCTTGCGCATCGAGGATGAGCATCAACTCGGAACTGCGCAATTCCACATCGCCCATTTTCCCGACGAGATCATCAGCAGCCGCGCTAACGCAAATTGCAAGCCCCATCAGTAAAAATGGCAGGCGCATGATTACAGGCATGGGTTAACTCCAAGTCCGGATGGACCGGTAAGACAGGAATCTGACCCCGGAGGTTTCCGCGGGCTTCGGGGAGAATGTGACCCGGATTCGGTATCCAAGGCGCCACATCTGGGTCGGCAGCCGGACCAGTCTCGCTGGTCCGGTTCGCCGAAAATCACAACGCAAGACTACTTGAGGTGCCCAGCGACCAGCTTGGTCATCTCGAACATCGATACGGTTTTTTTACCGCCGAAGACGTCCTTCAGCTTGTCATCGGCATTGATGTTGCGTCGGTTCTTGCTGTCCTGCAGGTCGTTTTTCTTGATGTACGCCCACAGTTTCTTGGTGACTTCCGTGCGCGGCAGCGGAGCGCTGCCAATTACGGCGGCGAGCGACGCACTGGGCGTCATTGCCTTCATGAAAGCCGCATTGGGCTTGCGCTTCACGCCTGATGCCTTCTTTTTGGGAGCAGCTTTCTTTGCGGGTTTCTTGGCAGCCTTCTTTGCGGTTTTTTTTGCAGCAGCCTTCTTCGGGGCAGCTTTCTTTACGGATTTCTTTGCGGATTTCTTAGCGGTCTTCTTCTTTGCGGCCATCGTGATGCCTCCAATTGTAGTTTGCTCGTATCTCAATTTGCGTTGCCTTGCCAGAAGCAAAGGCACGGCGAGCAGAGAATGCCCAGAGGAAACTGCGTTGTCAATGGAAGAATGCACGTTTCTCATAGGGAAGCGCCGATGAATTGTGAAGTGCGCAACATGGATTGCCGCACTCCGCTGCCCCAGCGCCGAGTGTCTTTAGACTCGGCTCGCCGCGTGAATCACCGTAGTCTTGCGGAGATATGCCGATGCCATTTCAACAGCATATCGGCGGGGTAGCAGTTGCAGCAGACAAACCGTCGTGCCTGCTGCGCGGCCTTGGTGGAACCAAAGCCTGACGTTAGGGACCAGGCATCATTACTGCCTGTACGGCTGTACCAGCGGCGCTGCTCCAGCGTCCTGCGTCGGTCCCGCCGGAACGGACTGCGCCGCAGGTGAATTCTGCTTTACCGCCTGCTGTCCCGGGCTTTGCTTCAACAGCCGGATGCGCGTGTCCAGGTCTACATAGAAATTCCTGATTTGGACCGCGGCATCCGCTTGTGATTTCTGCAGTTCCTCGATTGATCCGCGCAAAGAGGCCGAATTGCGGCGCAAATCTTCCACTTCGCGCATCAGCTGCAACAGCCCTTCCGAGTTGATGAGCGCACGGGTTTCCGCAACCTCCTTGCTGAGAGCCGTGATCTGTTGCGTCAAAATCACGTCGTTGACTTGGGCATTTCCGCTTTTGGTCTCGAGCGCGGCAGCGCGCCGCGTAACGCCCTGCAACTTGGTGTCTATCTCGTTTAGGCGCCGGGTTGCATCAACGGAGGCGGTGGCACTTTGTTCCAAGGCGCGCTGCTGGACTTGCAGCTTCGCGTCCATCTCGGCGTTCCTTCGCCGGAGTTCAGCAAATGCAGCACCGTTCTGATCGAGTTGACGGCGTTGCTCCTCACGCGCCGCTACCACGCTGGCAAGCAATTCCTTTGACGTGGCCTGGGCAGTGTCCGCGCGTGCCTGCGTTTCGACTACGGAAGCTTCCAGGGCATGCATTGATTGCTGGGATTGCGATAGCTCCGCACGCACTTCCTTTATCAGGCTTGCGTTGGAGTCCTGGCCTGCACGCAGCGATTTGACTGCGTAACCCTGTTCGGCCGTTTGGGCTTCCGTCTGACGCAATTGATCCGGAGTTGCGCAACCGGCGAGTGCCAGGACAACATACACATAGGCGATAAGCTGCTTCATGTGCTTTGCCCGCCTAATAGACAATGTCTACGCGACGATTCTTGCTATAGCTTTCTTCATCTTTGCCGTTCGCGATCGGTTTTTCAGCGCCGAAACTGACGACTTGAATGCGCCCGCCATCCGCGCCGGCCAGTTCCAGCGCGCGTTTGACCGCTTGAGCGCGCCTCGCACCAAGAGCGAGGTTGTACTCCCGGCTGCCACGCTCGTCGCAATTTCCCTGGACTTCAAAACTTACGCGCGGGCTAGCCTTCAGATAAGCAGCGTTCTGCAACAACATGGTGTCGTAGTGTTTTGGGATGGTGGACTGGTCATACTCGAAGAAAATGCTGCGCGCATCGGCCGCCGGAGCTGGAGCCAGGCTTTCAACCGCGGCTTGCCCGCTCTTCTCCCCGGCCGGAAATATCGCTATGTCGTCATCCCGGTGAGCGGCTGCCGTCTCGGGTTTGCCAACCTGCTCTGGTGTCACAGCCGCCGGTGCAGCAACCTTGCCGCCCGGCGAACTGCCGTTCGGGTCCCCGCCCTGCGCTTGTTGCTGTTCCCTCTGCGCTGCTTCAGTTTCCTGCGTTGTGCGAAGCTTGCTGATTTCCGCCTCTTGTTCGGCAAGCTGCCGTTTCAATTGCGCTTCCTCGGCACCGGCGTTTGCGGATGCGGTTTTCGGCTGGCCGGTACCGCCGGCCGCTGAGGACTCCGTACTCGAGGTGGCCGGCTTTCCTGCTGGGGGCAGCGCACTTCCCGGGTTATCCGCACTCGGTTGCAATGACTTTGTTGCCGCATCCGCGGTGGCGCCTTCCTGGGTACCGACCCCCGCCTCTGATATTGGCGCGGCAGTCTGGCCTCCTGCACCACTGCTGCTTCTTTGTGTCGTCGCACAGCTCGCCAAAGCAGTGCAAACAAGAATCATGAAAATATTTCTGGTAATGCTGAACAATGATGCATCGACCATCTATCTACCCTCCTAGGGCTCAAGCAGTAAAAGTTTCATCCACCACCAGAATGCTCACTACAAATTGTTTCACCCATCGCATTTGCATGCAATGTAAAAAGCATGGTTTTGTGCTTGCATAAATGGTCCGCCGGTCGACGCGCTTAACCAGCGTAGTTGGAAGAAGAGGAATACTGCAGGCCTCGCAGGGCGGATACTTTCGCCGCCAGCGGCGCTAGTGGTTTTGCCTTTGCACATAGACAACCGCATCGAGCGCGATGCAGCCTTCTCCCTCTGCGCCGATGAGAATCGGATTCAAATCCAAATTAGCTATGCCGGCCTGCCGGTCCGTCATTAGTCGGCTTACTGAAAGCACCGCACTGCAGAATGCGTCGACATCGAGCGCTGCCTCCCCGCGCACACCGGCAAGCAGAGGAGCAATACGCAGGCGCGCGAATGCCTGTTTGACTTCCGCAGCGCAAAAAGGCGCAATCAGCAACTGGATGTCCGGCATGGCTTCCACATATTTGCCGCCATCCCCCACCAGAACGACCGGGCCGAACACCGGATCGACTCGCGCACCGATCATCAGCTCGCGGCGGCCCTGGGCCATCTGCGCAACGATGACGCCGTCGAAACGAGCCCCGTGCTTCAAAAGAGCCTTCTTTATTTCTGTGAATGCGGCTCGCACTTGACCGGCTTGGTCGGCTCCCAGGTGTACCAGCCCCAATTCGCTTTTGTGCGCGACATCGGCGGAACAGCCTTTCAGAGCTACCCGGCCGCCTAATTGTGCAAGCGCCTGTACCGCCTCTTCTGCGTTGTGGCACAACCTGAATTTCACGACTGGCACGCCTGCAGTCGCGAGCAAGGTAAGACTCTCGGCTTCGTTTAGCATTGTGGCCGGCCCCGTCGGAGGAGCGTATCGCTGAGGGGACGCCGCTGGTTTCCAAGCTTGCATCAGCTCTCCGTGCGACAGAAACTGGTTTAGCGCCGCAACCGCTTCGTATTCAGTCGGAAACACGGGTAACCCATACGCCTTGAAGTGAGCCGCAATGTTGGACTGCGGGATTGCAGCGACCAGCGGCTTGCCAGTCGCTTTTGCGAAATTCGCCGAATCGCGGGCGAAAGCATCAACGTCGTAACCCTGCCCCGCCACCGGAATGCCAATCAGGAAAGCATCTGCGGCGGAATCTCGCGCAAGTACGGGCAGGATCTGAGAGAACAGCCCGCTGTTGCTGAGCAGGGCAGCTGTAATATCGATTGGATTGGTTGTGGTGGCGAATCCCGGGAGAATCTTGCCGAGACCGGCACGCGTCTCATCAGCAAGCTTGGCCAGTGGCATGCCGAGCGTGCTGGCGGCGTCGGCTGCCATGACGCAAACCGCTCCGGAATTGCTGATTGCCACCAGCCTGCGGCCTTTCGGCTTCCAGCCTTTCAAGTACATCTGCGCACTTGCCACCAGTTCGGCGGTGTCGCGGGCGCGCCATATCCCCTGCTTGGCGAGGAAGGCGTCCACTGTTCTGTCCTCGTTCGCCAACGCGCCGGTGTGGGACTTTGCGGCTTCCTGGCCAGCGAGGGTGCGGCCCGACTTCAACGCAATGATGGGCAGATTGCGTGCGTGTGCGATGCGGGCCGTCTCGGCCAGGAAGAATGAATCGTCAATGCTTTCGAGATAAAGCAGCAACAGCTTCAGATCGGGGTCCTCGGCCACCACGGACGCCAGTTCCGACACAGTAACGTCTGCGTCATTGCCAGTGGCGTGTGAATGGCGTACACCGAGTCCCTGCGCCCGCAGCAAACCGTACGGCACGACGCTCATCGCACCCGACTGGCTGACCACGGCGATCGGGCCGTCCAGCGGCGGCGCTTCGATGTACATGGTCGAAAACGACAAGATGGCGCCGGTGCCGAAGTTAGCCAGTCCTTGAGAATTCGGACCAACGACCCGCATGCCTGCAGCTCGCGCTGCGTCACGCATGCGCGCTTCTTTTGCCTTTCCGGCAACTGCATCTGTTTCACCGAAGCCGGAACTCATCACTACCGCAGTCTTTACCCCGAGTTGTGCGCACTGTTCGACCGCTGCGATCGCGGCATCGCCGGCCAGCGCTACGATTGCGGCCTCTGGCACGTCGGGTAAATCGGCCAGCGAAGGATAGGCTTTGAAGCCCTGGATTTCGGCACGCTTGGGATTTATTGGATAAACCCTACCCTTGAAGCCGTGGCGGGCAAGATAGAGCAGTGGGCGTCCGCCTATCTTGTTTTCGTTTTCCGACGCACCAATGACTGCGACGGACTTCGGGTTCAGTACGGTGCGCAAGGCGTCGCGCAGGACGTCGTTCATATCACGGCCTCCAGATCAATTTACGCTTGTTGTTCCTGGCCCGGCGGACTCCACGACGCGCTACCCGCAACCGGGCGCCAGGGCGCTAACGTGTCCGCGCGTCCCGCCTATCTTGTTTTCGTTTTCCGACGCACCAATGACTGCGACGGACTTCGGGTTCAGTACGGTGCGCAAGGCGTCGCGCAGGACGTCGTTCA
>DATMZQ010000401.1:0-4193 GCA_035573615.1 Burkholderiales bacterium
CTGCTCGATGCGTGGCTGACCGACACCCTGGCCGTCGCACCCAAGGCGCAAATGATTTACTTCCAGGACGACCCGAAAGCGCGTGCGAAACTGATTCGTTTTATCGAGTCGCTGAAGTGATTTGATCAAGAAGCGTGATCCGGAGATTCACCCATGCGTAACCTGAACGAAGCGAACCTCACCGACGCGGTACTGGCAAAATTAGAAGGCGCAAAAGATCCGCGCTTCAAGCAGATCATGGAAAGCCTGGTCCGGCACTTGCACGCGTTTATTCGCGAAACCGAGTTGACGGAACAGGAATGGATGACCGGAATCCAGTTTCTCACCGCAACCGGTCAGCGCTGCGACGACAAGCGCCAGGAGTACATCCTGCTGTCAGACACGCTCGGCGTATCGATGCTGGTGGACGCAATCAATCACCGCAAGCCGGGCGATGCCACGGAAACTACGGTGCTGGGGCCGTTCTATGTAAACGGCGCGAAAGCCATGCCGATGTGGGCAGACATCGCCGCCGGCGCTCCCGGCGACCCGGCGTATGTATCCGGCCGCGTTGTCGACGTCAACAATCGGCCGATTGCCGGCGCAATGCTCGATGTATGGCAAACTGACGGCGAAGGTGTCTACGACGTTCAGCGGCCAGGCGGCAACGAACATTACGCGCGTGGCCGTTTTACCACTGGAGCGGACGGCCGCTATGGTTTCAAAACCGTGAAGCCGGTGAGCTATCCCATTCCGACTGACGGCCCGGTCGGCAAAATGCTGCTCGGAATGGGGCGCCATCCGTATCGGCCGGCTCATGTGCATGTCATCGCGAGCGCACCGGGATACGAGCGCGTGGCGACCCACCTGTTCGTCGAAGGCGATGCGTACCTGGATTCGGACGCGGTGTTCGGGGTCAAACATTCGCTGGTAGTCAACTTCAAAGCGCATCCAGCAGGCCCCGCGCCGGACGGGAAAAAATCCAACCTGCCGTACTCGAGCGCAGAGTTTGATTTCAAGCTGGTCCCGGCTTGATGCAGGAGTGGCGTACCTGGCCGTTCGCGCCGGAACCCGGCACGCTACTCTGCAGGTTGCCCGAGATCCCGGATAACGGTGCAAGAGAAGTGGTGTTCGGCGAGGGCTATGACTGCTTTCGCGTATTGCTGCTGCGCTCCGGCGCCCGCGTCAGTGCCTATCGCAACCGTTGTGCACACGTTCATATTCCGCTGAACTACGAAGAGCAATTGTTCCATGTGCTCGATGGAGAAGTGCTGATGTGCGCGCATCATGGCGCGATGTACCGCATCGCCGACGGGGTCTGCTTCGATGGCCCGTGCGAAGGCGCGAGCCTTACGCCGATTCCGATTGCAATCAGGGGCGATGACATCGTGCTTGGCTGATGCTGCTCTACGCGTTAGCGCATCAGGTATGCCGGCGACTTCACTTCGGACCGTGTGGGCTAGGGTGCATTGTCTTCCATGACAAGCGGCTGCTCAGGATGCATCCAGAATGCAAGCACGGCACCCAGTGCCATCAGAACCATCGAACCGATGAACGGCAACGTCCAGTTGCCCGTCATGTCGATAACCAAACCTGCGACCACTGGAGAAACAATGGCTGCAAAAGCGGAGCCGACATTCATCAAGCCACTGGCAACGCCTGAATACTGCGGAGCGATGTCCATCGGAATCGCCCACATCGGTCCAATGGTGAGCTCCGCGAAAAAGAAGCCGAGGCTCAGGCATGCCGCAGCGACAACGACATCCTGCGTAAGCAGCAGAGGCAATAACGACAGCATGGCGCCGGACATGCCGAACACCACGAGATTGCGGCGTGCGATCTGCCGGCGCCCCGTCTTGCGAAGCAGCCAGTCGCTCAAGAGCCCGCCTGCCGTGTCGCCGAACACGCCGGCGAAAAAGACGCCTGAAGCAAACAATGCCGAATGCTTCAGGTCCATCTTGTAGTTCTGCAGGAAATAGATCGGGATCCAGCTCAGAAACAACCACAGCGTCCAGCCGTAACAGAAATACACCAGGGTCACCGGCGCCATGCGGCGGGCAAGACGCGACCAGGGCACCGGGCGACCCGCGCGGTTGCCCGAGTACGGCGGAAGCTTGTCGATCTCACCTTGCGTGATGCGTGGATGGTCCTTGGGATCGTCGCGGAAATAGAATATCCAGACAATCGCCCACACCATGCTGATCGCGCCAAGCACAAAAAAAGAGCCGCGCCAGGTCATCGCAACCATTAGCCAGGCAACGATGGGTGGCGTGATTGCATTGCCGATGCGCGCGAACGCATGTGTGATGCCCTGCGCGAAACCACGTTGTGATGGCGCGCTCCAGTTCGACATGGCACGCGTCGCGGCCGGAAATGTGGCGCCTTCGCCAAGACCCAACAGCACGCGCGCCGCGAGCAGCGACACCAGTCCGCTTGCGAATCCGGTCAAGATCGTGGCGCTCGCCCAAACTACGCCGCACACGAACAAGGTGCGCCGGGCACCGAAGCGGTCGCCGAACCAGCCGCCAACGACCTGGAACACCAGATAGGGATACGCAAAGGCGGAAAACACGAATCCGACCTGCATGTTGCTCAAGCCGAGTTCGCCTTTGAACGCCGCCGCAGCAGTGCTGACGTTAACACGGTCGACGTACGTGATGAGGTACATCATGCACAGCATGGCGAGCACGCCGTGGCCGGCCGTGATTCTTTTGAAAGTCATGGCATCGCGCTTGAACCAGCCTGGAATTTCAGGGCGTCCTGCCGCGATAAAAATTAACCAGTTCGGTATTGTCGCGATCGCCGAGTCCATCGCCCACCATCTTGCGAAACGACTCCGTAACGCCAGCGGTGACAGGCATGGGAGCGCCGACGTGGCGGGCAAGATCGTGGATCAGTTCCAGATCTTTCAGCATTAGCGACACGCGCCCCGTGATCGCGAAATCCGACTTCACCATCTTTGGAAACATTTCCTGCAACTGCCTGGAGTCCGCGCGCCCGCCTGCAAGTGCCTGTGGAATTTTTGCAGCATCGATGCCGGCACGCTCGGCAAACGCGCACGCCTCCGCGAGCACGGCAAGGCCGGTGGAAACCAGCACCTGGTTGATCATCTTGGTGGATTGTCCTGCGCCGTTCGGTCCCATCAGCGTGGCTCGCGCTGACAGTGCATCCCACAGCGGACGTGCACGCTCGAAGATATCCGGCTGGCCGCCGACCATGATTGCCATGCGTCCCTCAAGAGCCGCTGGCGCACCTCCGGAAATCGGGGCGTCCAGCCAGGCCATGCCGCATTGCGCAGTCAGGCGTTTTGCCATGTCCTGCGTGTGCGCTGCGGCGCACGTTGACATGTCGACGAGCACCTTGCCGGGCGCACCTCCCGCGGCGATTCCGCGCGCGCCGAACACCACTTGTTCCAGCGCGGCACCGTCACTGACGCACGTGATGACGAACACATTGTCCCGCGCAATATCCTGCGCGCTGCCGGCTTCCTTTGCTCCGGCAGCAACCAGGGAAGACAGCTTAGCCCGGTCGCGATTCCATACGGCGGGCGCAAAGCCGCAATCGATGAGGCGCCGCATGATCGCAGCACCCAGAACGCCGGCTCCAATGCAGCCGACGCGCGGTTTTTCGATGCTCATTGTTTTTCTCCTGAGTATGCCTTAAAGATAGGGCTGCGCCAGCCGAACGATGCCATCGCGCAATTTGACGGGCAGGCTCCTGCTTTCCAGAGCCTCTATGGTCAGTAATTGCGCGGCGGCGATCTTCGCATCCGACACTTGAGTGATGCGGGAAACCAGTTCCTCCGAGTAGCACTCGACCACGTACTCGAAATTCAGGCGCAGGCTGCGTGGATCCCAGTTTGCCGAGCCGATGAGGCACCATAGGCCGTCCACCAGAAATAATTTGGAATGGTCGAAAGGCGGAGGCGACAAATATACCCGGCAACCCCAGCGGACAATCTGCGCGAGTTGCGCCGTGGCGGCCCATTCGACGAAGCGCAGATTGCCGCGCGCCGGCAACAAGACCTCAACACGCACGCCGCGCAATGCCGCAACACGCAGTGCATCGATCAGCGTCGGATCAGGCAGGAAGTAGGGCGTCACGATGCGAATCGAGCGCGTTGCCTGGGACAGGGCGCCCAGCATGGTCAGCGGCAACGCTTCGAAATCTTCATCGGGGCCATCGGCGATGCCGCGCGCGAGCACAGAACCGGC
>DATMZQ010000402.1:0-5226 GCA_035573615.1 Burkholderiales bacterium
AGAGCCGAGGCGGAAGTGGAGAAAGCATTGGCGGAATACCGCTTCGACCACGTCGCCGGTGTGATTTATAAGTTTGTCTGGGACGAATACTGTGATTGGTACGTCGAAATCGCAAAAGTGCAAATGCTGGCTGGCACCGAAGCTCAACAGCGCGCTTCCCGACGGACTTTACTACGCGTACTGGAAGCAACACTACGCCTGGCACATCCCATCATCCCGTTCATCACCGAGGAACTATGGCAAAGAGTGGCCCCTGTTGCTGGTCGTCATCCCGGCGGGGAAGCCTCAATCATGGTGCAGCCATATCCCGCCTGGCAGCCCGGGCGAATTGACGAACAGGCAGAAGCGTGGATTGGGCGGCTCAAATCGCTTGTGGAAGCATGCCGGACGCTGCGTGGTGAAATGGGTCTTTCGCCGGCGCAGCGCATACCGCTGCTGGCCACTGGTGACGCCGATTCTCTGGTCGCTTTTTTTCCTTACCTGCAAGCTCTGGCGAAACTCTCCCATACCAGAATCGTTGACACACTTCCGGATACAGAGGCCCCAATAGCTGTGGTTGGGCAAACGCACCTGATGCTTGAAATTAAGGTCGACGTTGCTGCGGAAATCGCGCGCATTGAAAAAGAAGTCGCGAGATTGGAAAGCGAGATCACCAAAGCGAGAAACAAGCTATCCAATGCCGGTTTCACAGAGCGCGCACCTGCCGCGGTGGTGGCGCAGGAACGGGACCGGCTTGTGGCTTTCGAAGATACGGTAGCGAAACTCCAGGATCAAGTGGGCAGGCTGAAACGTAAGGCGGCTTGACTGTCGTGCATTGGCGCTTGGCACGCGTGCCTGCACTGCGAGCGTTCCGGCATCGCAACTTCAGGCTATTCTACGGCGGCCAAGCCATCTCGCTGGTCGGAACCTGGATACAACAGATCGCATTGTCCTGGCTGGTGTATCGCACCACCGGCTCCGCCTTCCTGCTCGGGCTGGTTACGTTCTGCGCCCAAATACCGATGCTCATTTTCCTGCCGCTGGCTGGACTGATCAGCGATCGGCATGATCGTCGCAAGGTAATGGTGTTTGCCTATGTACTTGCGTCACTGCAAGCATTGACCTTGGCAGTGCTCACACTGAGGGACGCAATCCGTGTGTGGCACATTTTGCTGCTGGGCTTTTCGTATGGCGTCATCATGGCCTTTGAGACACCAGCGCGGCAATCTTTGATCAGCCAGATGGTTGCTTCGCGGGATGATCTGCCAAACGCCATCGCGTTGAATTCAGTGCTGATGAACAGCGGTCGTTTAATCGGGCCGTCAATTGCCGGGTTGTTGCTCGTGTTCATCGGCGAAGGCTGGTGTTTCCTGATCAACGCCGCCAGTTTCATGGCAATAGTTGCTTCGGTCCTCATGATGGAGTTGGCGCCAAGGCACGCGTCCACCTTACGTGGCTCAATGGCTCAGGATCTTGCCATCGCGGCGCGCTATGCCTGGGGCACCGCGCCGATCCGGCTTTTTTTGGTTCTGGTTGCCCTGATCAGTTTGACCGCCTCTCCTTACACTGTGCTTATGCCGATCTTCGCGCGAGATATTTTTGGTGGCGATGCCCATACGTTGGGCTTTCTGGTCGGCAGCGCGGGATTGGGCGCGGTCATCGGAACCATTTTTCTAAGTACGCGCCCACACATTTACGGACTAAGCAGGCTGGTTCCATTTACTTCTGCGTCGGCCGGCATTGCACTCATGTTGGTCGGGATGTCGACGAACTACTTGCTGTCGTTGGCGTTCATGGCCATTCTCGGATTTGGCATCATCGTCACGGCTGCCTCGGTGAATATGATGCTGCAGAGCCTGGTAGATGAAGACAAACGCGGACGCATTGTGAGCTTCTACGCCATGGCTTTCCTGGGCATGGCGCCAGTGGGCGGTTTGATGGCTGGGTCGCTCGCCAGCCAAATTGGCGCTCCAGCCACGGCCATGGTCAATGGCACTTGCTGCTTGCTGGGTACGTTGGTTCTAATGCGGGCGCGCCCTGCGGTTTGGGACGATCTGCACAGCTTGCTGTCCAGCGTCCAGAAAAACCGCTGACCAGCGTTTGCCATCGTTTAGGCTCACGCCACAGCTCTAGTTTTCGGCAATAAAAAACGGGCGCCCGAAGGCGCCCGTTGCATTGCATAACAGCTTGGGTCGGTCCAGTTTAGAACGTGTGCTTGATACCAACGTGCAACACGTCGTGGTCGGAACCAGGAGCGGCGCCATTTGGTGTGCCCGCAAATCCATAGGTAGCCTGGTCTTTGTTATCCATGCGCCCATAGATGAACTGCAATTGCGATTGTTTGGACAGGTTATGAAAGTAGCCGATACCAAACATCCTGGCGCCGGTATCGCTCACGTCGCTGCCATTGAGCTTCCCATCGTCTGCAATACCAATTTCAGCACCGATATAGCCGGACGGAAGGTTGTACTTGACTGCGAACCAGTAAGCATTGCGCTTGTATTCATTGTCACCGCCCAGGCCCCCGGTTGTTTCGTACTTCAGCTGTTCATAGCGCAGGTGCAAGCCCAAGTCACCAAGTTGCCAGCCGCCACCGACTTGAACACCCGTGTCCTTGGATGTGGAAGTCGCGATGACGGTGTCGCCGATTGCAACGGTACCAAACAGGTCGTTATGCCGTTCGTAGGCGGCGTCGATGTAGAACGGAGCGCCTTCCGGCTGCCACTTGCCGCCGATGGAGAAAATCTGCGGGTTCTGGTTCTGGTTCTTGAACGCGCTGAGCGTGTAATCAACTTCGAAGTCAAAGCCGGCAAACTTCGGGCTTTCGTACCAAATGGTCTGTTGCGTACGGCGATAGAAATCCGGGCAGCCGGTTGCGGTACAGTTATTTACGTTATTCTCGAAAATAAACCCGCCGCCAGGAGTACCGAGGATGTTCAGGTTACCGGCTGGACCTGCTGCACCGTCCAACGGATCCGCCGTGTACATCATGCGCTCATACACGTTTTCATTGACACCCATCTTGAACGCGCCCCAACCGCCGGCAATACCCAAGAAGCTGTTGCGGTTAGTGATCCCGCCCGTATTGCCCATGGCTCCTGGAGAATCACCCGCCAAGTTCATCTGATAATGAAAAATCACTTTGTTGCCGCCGCCGATATCATCTACCGACTCTAGGTCCACGTGCGAGTATGTGGCGCCGAGTGAAGTTTGGGTCAGGCTCTGTGCTCCAGGCGCTGAACCTGCACTTGACTTACCAACCTCTATACCAACATTGATAGCACCGCTAATGGTGACATCCGCCATCGCGGCCGGTGCGATAAACGCGCTCGCTACCGCCACTGCAATTAGACTCTTCTTCATGCGATCTCCTTTTAATGGGGCATAAGCCAGTCGGGCGCGTTAACTCGCCCTTTTGCGGCGCCATGTTTTTGGCGCTGCGGATTCAACCTCTCCCGGGAAAGAAAGAAGTTGCCGCGATTCTGCCAAAACGCAACAGCTCGCGGCAAGGAATTCCCCTCTGAGATAGCCCGTTTTTGTGGCTTTTGTTGTGCGATTGACACACTGCGGTGCACAAAAAGCGGCTTTTGAGTGCTGAAGCTCTAGCTAAATGCTTACAGCTACTTATCGCGCGAAGCTAAGGAATTTTCTCCGGATTGACCCGACCATGCTCGACTGGCGCAAATCGAAACAGAGTCGATAGCGCTTCACCAGGATCGTTTGCTCGCATAAAAGCCTCGCCCACCAGAAAAGCGCCAACGCCTGCTGCGCGCATGAGATCGACATCGCGCGATGAAAGAATGCCGCTTTCGGTAACGACCAGCTTGTCTGGCGGGATGCTCGCTACCAAATCGAGTGTCGTTTCGAGATGGGTTTCGAAAGTGCGCAAGTTGCGATTGTTGATACCCAGCAACGGCGTGCGAAGCCGCAGAGCGCGTTCCAACTCGCGCGCATCGTGCACTTCCACGAGGACCGCCATGCGGAGGTCCAGCGCGACCTGTTCCAGTGCCATCATGGCGTCATCGTCCAGTGCGGCGACGATCAGCAAGATTGCATCCGCACCCAAAGTTCGAGATTCATAAATCTGGTACGGATCAATCATGAAATCCTTTCGCAGTACCGGCAGTTCACAGGCGTCGCGCGCTTGGCGCAAATATTCTGGTTTGCCTTGGAAGAACTGCACATCCGTGAGGACTGACAGGCAAGCGGCGCCGTATCGCGCATAGGACTTCGCAATCGCTACGGGATCGAAATCGGCGCGCAGAACGCCCTTGCTCGGACTGGCCTTTTTGATTTCGGCAATGACCGCCGGTATATCGGCCGCAATCCGCTCGCGCAGTGCGCCCAGAAAATCACGGGGTACGGCCGCATTTTCCGCGTCGGCTCGCAGCGATGTAAGGGCGCGTTTGCGCTTGGCTGCAGCGATTTCGTCATGTTTTATGTTAATTATTTTGTTCAGGATGTCGGACATGGCAGTCAACCCGACTTGAGTTTCCGGGTGAACGTGACGAATTCATCGAGCTTTTCCTTGGCGCCGCCGGCTGCAAGCACACCAAGCGCCTTTTGCACTCCAGCTTCATGCGTGTCAGCCAGCCCGGCGACATAAATCGCCGCTCCAGCATTCAGTGCCAGGATATCGCGCGCCGGACCAGGCTCGTTGGAAAGCGCAGACACCAGCATTTCCTTTGATGCGGTGCTATCGCGGACCTGGATGTCGGACAAGTTGCCCGGTGGGATTCCAAATTGCTGCGGATTTACTTTGTACTCGAGTATCTGATCATCCTTCAGTTCGCCAATCAGGGTATCGCCGGAAATTGAAATCTCGTCCAATCCTTCGGTGCCGTGCACCACCATGACATGCCTGCTGCCCAGTCGCTGGAGCACCCGCGCCAGGATGCCGACCAGATCAGGGTGGAATACCCCGATCAACTGATTACGGGCCCCCGCGGGATTAGTCAGCGGGCCGAGGATATTGAACAGCGTACGAACGCCTAATTCACGGCGCACCGGTGCGGCATGTTTCATCGCGCTGTGGTGATTGGGCGCAAACATGAATCCCACGCCCGTACTTTGTATGCACTGAGCCACCTGATCCGGCGCAAGATTCAAATTCACCCCGAGTGCCTCGAGAATATCGGCACTACCGGATTTGCTGGATACGGATCGCCCCCCATGCTTGGCGACTTTTGCGCCAGCCGCAGCGGCAACGAACACGGCCGCCGTCGAAATGTTGTAAGTGTGTGCGCT
>DATMZQ010000403.1:0-3894 GCA_035573615.1 Burkholderiales bacterium
AAGCGCGCATCGAAGCGATCGCCTTCTCGCACCAGCGGCGGCAGGCCCGACATCAGCATCAGGTCCTGCGTGGCCCGGATGGAGGTCTGGCCGGTGCCGAACAATCCCAGACCCGCATCCGCCACGGCAATGATGCGAAACGAGGTCAGTGAATCGTTCAGCGGAATTTCGACACGCGCCCGGCCCTTGTCGTCGAGCGCGACCCTGCCTTTCCACAGCAGCAACGTGTCGAACAGTTCGCGCGCCGCCTGATGACCGCCGCCGCCTCCTTGTACCAGCGCCTTGCGGCCATAGTGGCGCTTGCCAACGACTTGCATGGCGGCAGTCGAGGTATCCACTTCAATGCCACGCGGCTGCATCATGGCTTCGAGCAGTTTCCAGGAATCGTTCGGCAATAGTTCCAGCAGACCTTCGTCCACGGCCACGAGCGCTACTTCACCGGCTCTGGGTGGTTTGCCGCCAGCTCGCTGCGTTACTTGCACTGACACGCGTGCCTTTTCGCGCACCTTATAAGTTTCCTTGTCCGCGCTGACCTTGACTGTGAGTTCATGCGCCCGCCAGCCGACGTTGATTTCCGCCACGCCCATCTTGAAGGCCGGCTTGCCCAGATCCACCAGCGCAGTAGGCTGAACATCGGACACACGGCCGCGGACGACGAGCGCGGATACAAATACGTTCGGCGCGTAGTTGCCCTTCAGCGGCACTTTGATTACCGGCGCCTCGCCAGACAGTGGCTGCACGAAGGAATCGATCACGCCTTCACGTTCCACCGTGATCAGCGCGGTAGCCTGGCGAAACGGCATGCGCACCTGGAACTGCGCCGTCTGTCCCGGTTCGTAGTGTTTGCGTTCGGGGATCAGGTCGATGCGATCATCGTTGCTTTGATCGAACCACCACGCCTGCGTGCCCGCCACCCAGGCCGAGGCATTCGCGTAGGCAAGATGGCCCTCGCGGTCCTTCGCAACCGCGCCCATGACGATATTGCCGGACACCGGCGGCTTGACCGCGCAGAACAAACGGCCCTTGTCATCGGTCTTGCCCTGGCAGGTGGAGTCGACTTTATTCACCTCCGCACCGCTCTCGTAGCCGTAGAAGCCGCCAATCAACCGCTTGCGGTGTGAAAACAGCGTACGCGCGTACAGTTGCACATCGACTTGCTGGTTCTTGATCGGCTTGCCCGTCAGATCGAGTGCCAGCACCTGGAATTTCAGTTCATCTTTGGAAAGCGTCCACGCATCGGGTTTGATGCCGAGCAGTAATTTAGCCGGCCAAAGGGGCACGCGGGTAGAGGCCGTCAGTACTTCGCCGTTCGGATCGGCGTACTCAAGTTCCGCGTTGACTTCCTGCGGCGTGTCCGCGACCGGCAGACCCGGCAACCTGACGCGCGCCGCGCCCGCGCTATCCAGTGCGAGTTCGACGGTCTTAAGCGGGCGCACGCCATTGACCGGCTGTGCCGGAATCGGTTCGTCCGTGTCCGCATCGCCCAACTCGTATTCGCCGCTGAACCACTGCGCGCCCGAAGGTTGCTCCGGACCTTCCACCACCTTGCCGTTGGCAAATACAAAACCGTCGTAATCGGCAAACGCGACATTTTTCGGCCGCACCACTGCACGTACCTTGACGGGCGCGTAGGCCGCCATCCCGCCTGCCAGGTAGCGCAGATGCACGTCGACATCGATGCTCTGCGCATTCACCGGCATTGCCTTGGGTCCGAAGATTTCCGCTTTCATCAGCGGCACACGAAAATCTTCGACGCGGAAACTTCCCGCCGAGCGCGTCGTGCCGCGTGCGCCTGGACGCACGTCGAGCGTGTCGGTCATTTGTACCAGGTATGTGCCCTTTTTCGCGCCCGCTGGTATCTGCCAGCTGCTTTCGGCAATGTTGCGCGTGTCCCATTTCACCGGGATTTCGTATTTCTGCGCGGAACCCTGATGCATGATCGTGATGCTTTTTGGCAGGTTGTCCGCGGGAACAAACGAAAAGCCTTTGGCCTCGTGCCTGCGATAGTAGTGTTTCATGTTGACGGTTTCGCCGGCGCGCAACAACGTGCGGTCGAACACCGTGGTCACGAGATAAGGCCCGTTCCAGCCGCCCTGGCGCAAGTTAAAGCGCCAGCGCGCAATGCCCTCGTTCCACTCCGACATGACAAAAGACAAATCATCCGCGAGCCGCGCGGAGACGATCAGCTGCTTGTCATATTCGTGTACGCAGGCGGGCAGACTCTCCCGGACCGGCAACGCGGCCGTGACACGCGCGCGTCCCAGCACATCGGTCTGGCCGCGAAAGAACACGCGGCCGGAACAATCCTGTATCGCCACTTGCGCCTTCGGCACCGGCACGCCGCTATCCAGCGCCGTCACCCACACCAGCGCATTTTCACGGCCCCATTTGAAATGCACTGCAAGATTCGTGACCAGTGCCGCGGATTGGACGTAATACGGAGCGCGGGTGTTCAGCAACGCGGCGCCCAATCGCGGGCTGGCAAGTTCAACCACATAGAAGCCTGGCTTCTTCAGCGGTATGCCGACGACTTCATAGGAGCGCGCGCCGTCGGGCCGCGGCACCTGGAGGCGCGTGACCCGGTCGCCTTCGGCAAAAATGGAGTTCTGACCCAGCCGGTACTGCAGGACATCCTTGTTGGTCTTCTGGTCGTAGCGCCAGCGTTCGTTCTCCATTTTTCGCAAGCGCTTCATCCATTCCAGCATGGCCATCACGTCTCCGTCAGCCACGCGCGAATAACTGCCGGGCACGCCAGCGTCGCTTTGCTTGGCTTCGTCGAGCTTGTTCTTCAGCCAGTTGATCGCCGCATCGGCTTTTTCGGTAACGTTGCCCGCGGCATCGCCTTGCCTCCCGGTATGCGCCATGCGCGCTTCGAGCACCGCATCCAGATTACGCAGTGTCACCGGCATCATGCCATCGCCCTTTGCTTCGATGATGCCGAAGCGCGCGGCAAACTTCGCAAGCGGCGGGTATTCATCGGTGCGCACCAATAAGGGAAAGCGTTTCTGGTTGGCCAGTTTGCGTCCGGCGTCATCGGTCACATCGGGGGGCAAGTCCAGCGCAAACTGGCTGCGTTCGGGAAATGGCCCACTGAAAAATACTTCGTCGACGAACTCAGGCGCCTTGTTCGCATCGGGCAATCCCGCAGCGATGGTCTTGCCTTGCACCTTGAGCACGATCATCTGTGCCGTAGCGCGGGGTATCGGTGCGGAAAATGCGAGCCGCATGGGCAGGATCGGCAAACACTGGGCATCCTTGTTCACTCGATCGCAGGTGAACCGCGCCTGGAATGTGTCACGTACCTTATATGCGAGCGACTGGTCCTGGCCGGTGGGAATCCCGCTATCGGACATGATGCCTTTGCCCCACACCAGGCTGACTTGCCCGTTGTTGGGCAGGCGGCGCTGGCATTGAAGTGCGACGAGCGGAAGTTTGGCGCCGGCGTCACCGTTCAAAAACTGATCCAGGCGCGACCCCCTGCCGAACGGCCTGCCGTCCATGATAATTTCGCGGCCGTCCTTGAACAGTAAGCGCAACCAGCGATCGACAAAATCACGGCGGGAGTCCAGCAGCGCCTTGCGTTCTTCGCCGCCGATCACGCGCACTGGTATGCGCTCGGTTACGCCACGTACGTCGCAATACGCATTTTCCAGAACGGATTGATCCGTCGCCGGAGCATCGAGCCCCAGCAGGAAAATCTGCTCTTCATCGATATTGTTTCCCTCGAACGGCAACATCTCCAGTATTGCCGGTCCGCCAGTATTGAATTCAAACGTCTGATCACCAGCGAGCGTGTCTCCGGCAAGCGACACAACATCGGATCTCAGTTTGAAAGTGCAGCGCATACCGGCCGGCAGATCATGTGCGAAGTCAAAAACCCAATTTTTCTGGTCG
>DATMZQ010000404.1:0-4082 GCA_035573615.1 Burkholderiales bacterium
AACGATCAAGTGACTCTTTCGGCAGGTGGTGCGGCGGCAGGCTCTACCATCACGATTGACATTAACGGCGCCACGACCGCGGCGAACTGCAGAGTTTCATATACCTCCGCGCTCGCTAATGCGTCGCCAACTATTGCCTTACCAATAGCGCCGGATTGCTCTTGAGAATGCAGCTGCAATCAGTATTAGTCTTAAACGAGTTCTTATAGTCTAGACAGGAGATGGGAATGCAAAAGCAAAGCGGTTTTACGTTGATTGAACTGGTAGTGGTGATCGTCATCCTCGGCATCTTGGCTGCGGTAGCGTTGCCAAGATTTATCGATTTGTCTACCCAAGCCGGTGCGGCTGGCGCCCAAGGCGTGGCAGGCGCGCTATCGTCGGCAACCAGCATTAACTACGCTGCGAAGAAAGCCGGGAACGCTTCAGGCGTGACGGTTAGTAGCTGCTTGACGGCACTAAATACGTTGACACCGACGTCAATGCCGACCGGCTATACGCTCGGCGCTGGAACTGCTTGCACAGCTCTTGATGGTGGCACGGCTACTTGCCCGGTGACCAACACAGCGTCGGGGCAAGTTGCCAGCGCGACAATTATTTGCGTGCCCTGAGTTCAAATTAACAAGACGCTTTGCGAAAGCGCGAGGCGAATCGCCTCGCGCTTCTCTTGTGATCCTCCAATGGTGCCACCAGCGCCTAGCAGGTTCATCGCAATAACCCGCAGCCGTGCGGGCTTCACCCTGATCGAACTTGTCGTGGTGATCATCGTCGTCGGCATCCTGGCTGTCGTCGTGATACCCCGCATCAACACCAAAACTTTTGACACCGCTGGTTTTTACCAGGAGGCGCTAGCCTCGGTACGCTACGCGCAAAAGGAAGCAGTTGCAAAACGCCGGGTCACCTGCGTTGGCCTTACGGCAACTTCCATCACAGTCCGTTTTGCAAAGAACACAAGTTCTTTCACTTGCGATACCGAACTGACCAGCCCCCGCGGGGTAAATCCGTTTACCGTCACAGCACGTGCGGGCGTCACACTCGCAAGCGCGCCCGCGATCGCGACGCTCTATTTCGATCCGCTCGGACGGCCTTTTGACGCGCTTAATTCGGCCAGTCCGCAACGGACTTTGACTATTTCTGGCGACGGTACGCAAAGCTTCGTTATCGAGCCGGAAACCGGGTATGTCCATTGAACATTGCGCGGTGAACAGACTGGTCGCCCTGCGCCGCGCGCAAGCCGGAATATCGTTGGTCGAACTCATCATTTTCGTCATCATCGTCAGTATTGGCGTGGCAGGCATCCTGACGGTGTTCAATTTGACGGTGCAAAAGAGCGCCGATCCGCAGATTCGACGGCAAATGCTCGCGGTGGCCGAAGCCCTGCTGGAAGAGGTTCAATTCAAATCTTTCACGATCTGTGATCCGGATGACCCGAACGCTTCGCTGCCGACTACGGCGACTTCCGCCGACTGTACCGGCGGCACCGGAGGCGCCAATGACGAAAGCAAGCTTCCGCTCGGGCCGGAA
This sequence comes from Burkholderiales bacterium, assembly GCA_035573615.1. Classification (GTDB taxonomy): domain Bacteria; phylum Pseudomonadota; class Gammaproteobacteria; order Burkholderiales; family JACQAP01; genus JACQAP01. The sequence goes on from DATMZQ010000404.1 coordinate 1,522, forward strand.
GGCGGGGAAACCCGGGGCATCTTTGACAACGTCAGCGATTACAACGGGCTCACTCTCGCACCTTTCTCCGACATCAATGGCACGGTGATCGCTGGCTACTCGGCTACGGTCAGCGTTGCCCAGCAGCAGCTTGAGGCCAGTATTCCGCTGGCCGCGTCGCTGCGCATAACAGTCACAGTCACGCATGGTAGCGATTCGCTTTCGTTGAGCGGATATCGACTGCGCTATGCGCCAAGATCGCTGCCATGACCGGACGCTGGAAATGGCAAACGATGTCGGGCCCCAACCGGGGCGCGATCCGGGGTTTTACATTGACCGAGGCCATCATGGTCATTGTCATTACCGGGATTCTGGCCAGCATGGTTGCCGTCTTCATCCAGAAACCAGTGCAAGGTTTCTTCGATACGACGCGGCGTGCCGCGCTGGTGGACGCGGCAGATACCATTTTGCGGCGACTAAGCCGTGACGTGCGAGAGGCATTGCCAAATAGCGTGCGGGTCAGCGCTGGCACAGCGCTCGAGTTTCTGCATGTCCGATCCGCCGGGCGTTATCGGGAACAAGGTCCCGGAGATGTTCTGGACTTCGGTACGAACGACACCTCATTTGCGGTGTTGGGGCCAACTGTCAATGTGCAGTCGGGCGATTCCATCGTGGTATACAACCTTGGTGTTGCCGGCGCGAATGCGTACCAAGGGACAAATATAAGTCTCGCGGTCGCGCCTTTCGGCGCATCGTTGATCAATGTTGCAATTGCCGGCTTCGCATTCCCTTTTTCCTCATCGGCAAAGCGCTTCCAGGTGGTCGATACGCCGGTGAGCTACATCTGTTCCGGAACCCAGATGCGGCGCTATTCCGGCTATGCGATTGTGTCTGCACAGCCAGTGCCGCCCGGGGGCACCGGCTCCCTGATTGCATCCCAGCTCTCTGGGTGCAGCTTCGCCTATGCGACCGGTGCGAGCGAACGAGAAGCGCTGGTTACAGTGAGCCTGGCGCTCACGGACACCGGCGAAACCGTCAGCCTTATTTATCAGATACACGTGAACAATGCCCCGTAACTTCTCAGCGGGATTTGCCATGCCCAGCGCAATTTTTCTGATTGTATTGCTGGCGATCTTGGGTGCAATGGTCGTCACCGTGTCTGGGCTCCAGCACACTGCCTCAGCGCGCGACTTGATGGGGGCCAGAACGCTGCAGGCTGCACGGGCGGGCATCGACTGGGGCGCCTATCAGGTACTGCAGCAGGCCGCCGCCTTGGGTGCTGGAGTCTGTCCCGCTTCGACCGCCATCGCCATGCCGGCAGGTACGGACCTGACCGGACTAACGGTGAATGTGACCTGCTCGCTTAGTAATGCCGATGAAGGTGGCCGAACCGCCGCCGGCGGAAATCGGTTGGAGTTCTATGTCATTACCGCTACTGCATGCAACCAGCCGCCGTGCCCGAATACGACCAATCCAGGGTCGGCCTATGTGGAACGACAGTTGCAGGCGTCTATCGGACGATGAGTGGAGGACCTTGACGCGGTGAACAAGGCGACGATGCAACACGAACACGGCAAGATTTGGTTGGCTGCACGACGCGTGCGTATAACCACGGTTGCGTCCGTGTTGCTGATCACAGCGTGCTTGCTGGCATCGAACGCGCAGGCGGCCGCGCGCTTTGCACGCAGCTCCGGTAACTGGAGCACCCTCACCTGGTCGGCTACCAGCTGTGCGGCAGGGACGGGAGCGGCTTTGCCGACCGCAGCCGACGACGTGACGATTTGCAATGGCTTCACGGTCACTGTGAACGTATCTCCGACGGTTCAATCCATCAGCATTCCCAGCGGTGCCACCCTTACGACCTTACAGATCACGTCGGCGCAAACGTTGACAGTGACAGGAAATCTAACGGCTGTAGCAGGTACCGGCAGCGGCGACCACAGACAAATCCTGCTGTCCAATAACGCGGTCCTTAACGTAAATGGCAACGTAACCCTGAATGGCAGCGGCAACGATAACCGCTTTGCGTTGCTGCAGATAAGCGGCGCAACCGCCACGATCGGGGGAAACCTGGTGATAGACGGCCTTGGTGGAAGCGATCGGGCACGGGTGACTCTGGCCAATACATCGACCCTTACGGTGAACGGCGATATCACGCTGAACACCGGTGGGTTACTCGACAACGGCAATACCACAAGCAGCGTGATTTTCCTGCGGGGGGATTTCGATCACGCCAACGCAGACAACGACTATGTCAGTACGGGCGGCATTTTCCAGGTGGACGGCGCTGGCCCGCAAACTTTCGGTGGCGGTGCCGGCATTACGACGACTTTCTACAGATTGGTCATTAACAAGGCATCGGGTGACCTGACTCTCGGCCATAACATCATCGTTGCAGGCGCCGCCGCCAGTTCCTTGCTGGTGCTGACGCAGGGGCGCATCGTTACAGCGGCGAACTCTGTTGGCGTCGGGGCCGCGGGCGCAACGTCCACGACTATCAGCGGGGCCAGTACGGCAAGCTATATCGTGGGCAATTTGCGCAGGTATATTCCAACCGGTGCGCAACCCGGCGTCATGTTCCC
>DATMZQ010000405.1:0-6779 GCA_035573615.1 Burkholderiales bacterium
TGGTTCACCTTCTCTTACATTCCGGTCGCGCACATGGTTTGGTTCTGGCCCGGCCCGGACGCGTATACCGCGGCCAATGTGGTCGATGCGCAGAACGCAAAGGCCGGACTGCTATGGCAGTGGGGTGCTCTTGATTTTGCCGGCGGTACGGTAGTGCACATCAACGCCGGTATTGCCGGCATCGTTGGCGCATACGTGATGGGCAAGCGGATAGGCTTCGGCAAGGAAGCAATGTCTCCGCATAATCTCACGATGACAATGATCGGCGCATCGCTGTTGTGGTTCGGCTGGTTTGGATTCAATGCCGGCTCGGCACTGGAAGCCAACAATTCCGCAGCACTCGCCTTCATGAACACCTACCTGGCAACCGCTTGTGCCGTGCTGTCATGGATGTTTGCCGAGTGGTTATTCAAAGGCAAGCCTTCCATGCTCGGCGCCGCATCGGGCGCAGTGGCCGGACTGGTCGCCATTACCCCGGCTGCAGGCAACGTCGGTATCCCCGGCGCATTCGTGATCGGCCTCGCTGCCGGTGTCGTGTGCCTGTGGGGCGTAAACGGCTTGAAGAAGTTGCTGGGCGCGGACGACACGCTGGACGTTTTTGGGGTGCACGCCGTGGGCGGTATTCTCGGAGCGCTGCTAACCGGTGTATTCAATGCGCCGTCGCTGGGTGGGCCGGGCTTCGTGAACAACTGGTTCGAAATGAAGCCCGGTTTTGAAAGCATAGCGGCCCAGTTCTGGATTCAGGCTAAGGCGGTGGGAGTAACCGTCGTCTGGTCCGCAGTAGTAGCCTTCATCGCGTACAAAATAGCCGATCTGGTTACGGGCTTACGCGTGCCGGAAGAACAGGAACGTGAAGGCCTTGATATCACCTCCCACGGCGAGTCGGCGTACCACATGTAAATCTCCTCCGGTAAGTTCGCTTACCTTTCACGGGCGCCTTCGGGCGCCCGTTTTTTATGAAGGAATGCAGCTATGCCAACGATGGTGTCAAAATATTCCTGCATCCACGCTCGCTTCACCGTATGTGCAGCCGCAATCCGCGTTATGAACAGCCCCTCTGCTACAATCTGCCGCTGCCATTTTTGGACGTGCCCGAGCATGCCGCCGAGGCGGGAAGGACAGTAATTGATCCGCGCGGCAGAGGCACCTAACGCACTAGCAGTCTGCCGCTGCGCTTTCTGTGCAGTAGCACTTGCAGATACCACATGAAAATCGCCTTTGTCCTTGATCCGCTCGAGACCATCAAAACCTATAAGGACTCGTCCTACGCGATGATGCGTGAGGCTGCGTCGCGTGGCCACTCACTGGCGGTATTGCATCAGGAAAATCTGGTGTTGCTCGATGGACAAACGGTTGCCTATGTACGGGACCTTGTGCTGCTGCCGGATGAAGCACAGTGGTTCCGAATGAGCGAGCCGCGCGTGGTGAGGCTGGATACATTCGACGCGGTGATGATGCGCAAGGATCCCCCATTCGACATGGAATATATCTACAGCACGTATCTGCTTGAATTGGCCCAGCGGCAAGGCGCCTGTGTAGTGAATGATCCGCGCGCCGTGCGCGATCACAATGAAAAGCTGGCAATCGCTGAATTTCCGCAGTTCACGGTTCCCTACCTGGTCACACGAGAAGAAAGTCTAATCCGGGAATTTCTTGCAAAATACGGCGACATCATCGTCAAGCCGCTGGATGGAATGGGAGGAACGTCGGTATTTCGCCTGCATCAGAAAGATCACAACATCGGCGTCGTGATCGAAACCGTGACGCATTATGGAAGGCGAACGGTCATGGCCCAACGGTACATCCCGGAGATCGTCAAAGGCGACAAGCGTGTGCTGATTGTCGATGGTGAACCGGTGCCTTACTGCCTCGCCCGCATCCCGAAGCAAGGCGAGACGCGCGGAAACCTGGCTGCTGGAGGCACCGGTGTTGCCCAGCCGCTTTCCCCGCGCGACCTGGAGATTGCGCGAGCGCTTGGTCCTCGCCTGAAAGCAGCAGGCCTGTTGCTGGTAGGCCTGGATGTGATCGGCGATTATCTGACGGAGGTCAATGTGACCAGTCCGACCTGCATGCGCGAAATTGCCGATCAGACCGGCTGCGATCCGGCAGCAATGATGATTGATGCGTTGGAAAAATTGAGCAGCGCCCGGCAGTGAGTCGCACGGCATCTGCCGCTGGTTTCAATCGTGCTGAAAGCTCCGGCAAAGGTAGAATTCAGGACTTGCCCGGTGTAAACATGCTCAAGCGTACATGGTTGGAATACTGATTATCACCCACGGCGCGCTGGGCGAAAGCCTGATCCACAGCGCAACCCACGTCATGGGCGCCAGGCCGATGCAACTGGCACATATTGGCGTAGGCATGGCAGATGATCCTCAACAGGTGCTGCCGCGAGCCATTGCCCTGTTGCAGAACCTGGATCAAGGCGGTGGCGTCCTTGTGCTTTCCGATGTGTACGGCGCAACACCCAGTAATATCGCGGGCAGATTACTCACACCCGGGAAAATAGAAGGTGTCGCGGGAGTGAACCTGCCGATGCTTGTGCGCGCACTGACTTATCGCAATGAACCGCTGAAAACAGTCGTGGCAAAGGCCGTCTCGGGCGGCATTGAAGGGGTCATGCAGATTCCTATTGTCCAGGTGCGCGATGCAAAAACAGGACATTGAAATCGTGAACAAGCTTGGGCTGCACGCCCGGGCGTCCGCCAAGCTGACCCAGTTGGCGAGCCGGTTTGCATCGGAAGTCTGGATTTCGCGCGACGGCCGCAAAGTCAATGCCAAAAGCATCATGGGCGTGATGATGTTAGCAGCAGCACAGGGCTCGCTGGTGTCCATAGAAACGGAAGGTCCCGACGAAACGCAAGCCATGGCGGCGTTGGTCGGATTGATCAACGAAAAGTTCGGTGAAGGGGAATAGCACGGAGACGAAGGACGAGGAGCGTGGTTCGAGCGGGCATGCCATTCCCGCCCAGCCCTCGGCTGCTTTGATGAGTTTCACCATACACGGCATCGGCGTATCGGGGGGCATCGCCATTGGCCATGCGCAGCTCGTGTCCCATGCGCAGCTCGAGGTCGCTCACTACGATATTTCAAGGTCACGCGTCGCGGACGAAAAGGCACGCTTTGACGCGGCCGTGGTCACCGCACGGGCCGAACTTGCTAGCCTCGGTGAACATATTCCGGCCGGGGCGCCGGCCGAATTTGAGGCGTTCCTGAACGTGCACCTCATGATCCTTGACGACCCGACTCTCTCGGAAACGCCCAAGCAACTGATCGAAACGCTTCAGTGCAACGCGGAATGGGCCCTCAAGCTGCAGATGGATGCTTTGATCGAACAATTTGAAAGCATTGAAGACGGCTATTTGCGCGATCGCAAAACCGATGTCATCCAGGTAGTGGAGCGGATCCTGAAGGTCCTTATGGGGCGGCCCGGCGAAGTCCTCGCGCGCAACGCTCCGGAAGAAAACAGCATCCTGGTCGCGCACGATCTGTCGCCTGCCGATGTCATTCAATTCCGCAGCCACCGCTTCGCGAGTTTCATCACGGATCTTGGCGGCGCAACTTCGCATACGGCGATTATCGCGCGCAGCCTCAACATTCCATCGGTAGTCGCGTTGCATCATGCACGCACACTGATTCGTGAAAATGAAGTCCTGCTGGTCGATGGCAGCAACGGCGTCGTTATCGTCAATCCGGACAAAACGGTGCTGGCCGAGTACAAACTGCGCCAGGAACAATGGGAACTCGAGCGTTTAAAGCTCAAACGCCTGAAACGGACGAAGACCACCACCCTGGATGGCACCGCTGTCGAACTGCAGGCGAACATAGAATTACCGGATGATGTGGCCGACGCAAAGGAGAACGGGGCCGACGGTGTGGGACTGTTCCGTACTGAATTCCTGTACCTGAATCGCGGCGACCAGCCCAGCGAGGATGAACAATTCGAAGCTTACCGACGCGTCGTGCAGGAGATGGAAGGACGCCAGGTCACGATCCGCACTTTTGACCTGGGAGCTGATAAACATGTCGATGCCGCCGAACGTGTAGCGCCCAACCCTGCACTCGGATTACGTGCCATCCGGCTATGCCTGGCCGAGCCGCAGATGTTTCACCGGCAATTGCGCGCCATCCTGAAGGCTTCCCATTACGGCAAGGTTCGCATCCTGATCCCGATGCTGTCCTCCGCAAATGAGCTGAACCAGACGATGCATCACATCGAGGAAGCGAAACTCAGTCTCGATCGGGAAGGCATTGCTTTTGACAAGAGGATTCCGGTTGGCGGCATGATAGAAATTCCGGCTGCGGCCCTGTCGCTCTCTACTTTTACCCGCACGCTCGATTTTCTGTCCATTGGCACCAATGACCTGATCCAGTACATGCTGGCCATAGATCGCGCGGACGATACGGTGGCCCATCTGTATGATCCATTGCATCCAGCGGTGCTGAACCTGGTTGCGCATATCATTCGCAGCGCCAACCGCGCCGACGTGCCCGTAACGGTGTGCGGCGAAATGGCCGGCGACGTGCGACTAACGCGGGTGCTTTTGGGTTTCGGCTTGCGGCAATTCTCAATGCACCCTGCGCACCTGTTATCAGTGAAGCAGCAAGTACTCAAATCGAATCTGCAGGAAGTTATCGTCTTTACGCAGAAGATGCTCAGGACCGATGACTCTGACAAGGTCGAGCAACTTCTGGCGCGGATGAATCGTTGATGCATCGGCATTTACGACTTTGGCGGCACTGCTGCCAAGCTTAACTTCGCCGCCAATCGGCAGCAGCAATGCGCATTGACTCCGAACAGCTTTCCCAGCATCTGTCCCGTGGACTGAAAAATCTTTACGTCATTTTCGGCGAGGAGCTGCTGCTGGCGCTGGAAGCGGCCGATCGCATTCGTGCAAAAGCCCTGGAGCAAGATTTCACGGAACGCCGCGTCCTGATCGCAGACACCGGCTTCGACTGGAGCGAACTGGCCATGGCCAGCAGCAGTCTTTCCCTTTTTGCGCCTAGAACGATCCTCGATTTGCGCATCCCCAACGGGAAGCCCGGCAAGGATGGCAGTGACGGCTTGCAACAACTGGCCACCTCGCTCAGTGCTGATACGCTGATCCTGATCACGCTGCCCGCCCTGGATCGACAGGCGCAGGCATCGAAATGGTTTACAGCGCTGGAAAAGGCAGGTGTGGCGGTGCACGCGGCTGCGGTCAAACGCGAGCGTCTAGGCCAATGGCTCGCAGGGCGCCTGGCGCAACAAGATCAGCAAGCTGACGAAGCCATCATTCAATTCCTGGTCGATTGTGTCGAAGGCAATTTGATGGCCGCGCATCAGGAGGTACAAAAGCTGTCCTTGCTGTTTCCGAAAGGTGCTCTGCCAGGAGAAGAAGTAAGGAATGCTGTCGTCGACGTGGCGCGGTTCAACGTATTCGACATCGGTGCAGCATTGCTGAAGGGCGATCGCGTGCACTATGTGCGAATGCTGGATGGCCTGCGTGCCGAGGGGACTGCCGCACCGCTGGTTTTATGGGCAATCTCAGAAGAGGCGCGCACGATGGCGAAGGTCAAGGCGGCCATGTCATCCGGCCAGCCGCTTGCACAAGCCTTACGCGATACCAGAGTGTGGGGCGCCCGCCAGGACCTGATGCCAGGCGCCTTGCGTCGCCTGGAGCAATCGCAATTGGTCAAGGCATTGCGTGACGCGGCGGACATAGATCGAATGATCAAGGGACTGCGCGACGGCGACGTGTGGGACGCGCTACTGCAGCTCGGACTGGACCTGATGGCACCGATGCGGCAAGGCCGCGCAGCGAAGAATAGGGGTAAAATCGGCGCCGATATTCCGGAATGAATCACATGGACATCCAGTCCTACATGCATTCGATCGGCAGGGCGGCACGCAACGCATCGCGGGCCATGGCAAAGGCCGACTCGGGTGCGAAGAATCACGCGCTAATGACGATCGCGCAGGCCGCCGAGCGCGATGTGGCACGTTTGCTGGATGCCAACCGCAAGGATATTGAGGCAGCCCGAGCCAAAGGCCTCGATTCCGCGCTGCTCGACCGGCTGGCGCTGACTCCGAAAAGTGTGTCCGACATGGCAGAAGGACTGCGCCAGATCGCGCAGTTGCCCGACCCCGTAGGTGAAATTTCGGACATGAGATACCGGCCGAGCGGCATACAAGTTGGACGCATGCGCGTGCCGCTGGGCGTGATCGGCATCATCTACGAAGCGCGGCCGAATGTAACCGCGGACGCCGCAGGGCTGTGCCTGAAGTCGGGCAACGCGGCTATCCTGCGCGGCGGATCCGAGGCCATTCATTCGAACCATGCGATCGGCGCTTGCGTGCACGAAGGCCTGGGCGCAGCAGGATTGCCCGAAAGCGCCGTGCAGGTGATTGAAACAACCGATCGTGCAGCCGTCGGCGAACTCATTACCATGAAAGATTACGTCGACATCATCGTACCGCGCGGCGGCAAGGGGCTCATCGAGCGCATCTCCAGCGAGTCGCGCATCCCGGTGCTCAAACATCTGGACGGAGTGTGCCATGTCTATGTCGACGACCGTGCCGATCTGGACAAGGCGCTCCGCATCGCCGACAACGCCAAGACCCAGCGCTATGGGACCTGCAACACCATGGAAACACTCCTGGTACACCAGGCGATTGCAGCGCGCTTTCTGGCGCCGCTGGCCAAAATATACCTGGAGAAGGGCGTCGAACTGCGCGGGGACGACGCAGCGAGGAAAATTGTGGCTGATATGACGCCGGCTGTCGATGAAGACTGGTA
>DATMZQ010000406.1:0-4330 GCA_035573615.1 Burkholderiales bacterium
CTGATTGCTGAAGCGTCAACCTGATGCTGTCGCCGTACCAGCGCGCGCTGTGGGATTACGACGGGTACCGGGAACGTTTGCAAAAACGCCCGACTCTTAAAAATTAACACAGATCGAGGAGAGCACGCATGAAAGTATTCATCACGGGAGGAGGCGGCTTCCTCGGATACCGGCTTGCGCTGCGGCTGCTCGATCGCAAGACATTGACCGGACCGGATGGCAAGTCCGAGGTTATTTCCGAAATCAAAGTATTTGACGCCGCGTTTGCCGCCAATCTCGATAGGCGACTGCAGTATATCCAGGCCGATATCACGGATGCTGATGCAGTGGCGCAGGCGCTGGATCGCGATACCGCTTGCATTTTCCATCTCGCCGCGGTGGTCAGTGCCCATGCGGAAGCGGAGTTCGACGTCGGATATCGCGTAAACCTCGATGGCACGCGCAACTTGCTGGAGGCATGCCGCGATCTCGATAGGCCACCGCGGCTGGTATTTGCCAGTTCGCTGGCCGTATTCGGCGGCACGTTGCCAGCGATCGTCGATGATCGCTGCACGCCGATGCCACAGACTTCCTATGGCGTCCAGAAAGTGATTGGCGAATATCTCGTCAATGATTACTCGCGCAAGGGGTTCATCGATGGGCGCAGCCTGCGCCTGCCTACCATCGTCGTGCGTCCCGGCAAGCCAAACCTTGCATCCACTTCGTTCGCAAGCGGCATGTTCCGGGAACCGCTGAATGGCGTGGTATGCGAAGTGCCGGTTCAGGACAACATCGAGATGTGGATCCTGTCGCCGGGCAAGGTGCTGGACGCGTTCATTCACGCCAACGAGTTGCCGGAATCTGCATGGGGCACAAATCGCGCGGTGACTTTGCCGGGCATCACATTTTCCCTGAAGCAGGGTGTCGCGGCGCTTCGCCGCATTGCCGGTGACGAAGTGGCAAACAGGATTACGTTCAAGCCTGTTGATCGCATCAATAACATGGTCAAGACCTTCCCGGCACGCTTCGACCCGCGGCGGGCGCTGGACATGGGATTCACAGCTGACAGCGATATCGATGCCATCATCAAGGATTACATTCAAGGCGAGCGCATCAAAGTTGCTTAGCGGTCCGGTGGAGCAGCGTGGACCAGTGATTGTGATTTTGCAGGCAGTGTAGTAAATGAGCTACCTGCGGCAAGCGGGATAACGACGCAACCCCGAAATTATTTCTTTTGTGGACTGATTTTTCACCTCTGCAAAACTTTTCCGAAGATTGCCTTTCGAAGCGTGTTCCATCAAGTCATGAGAAGGGGACAGAAAATGAATCAGACCAGCAATGTGACGGTGTTATCCGCTCCGATTCTGGCGTGGACCGATCTGGCATTGATATCGGCCCAGATGCTGGTGACCTCGGCGCAGGTCATTGGTCACCGTACCAGCCGGATCGTGATTGCGGGCGCCACGCCCGATCCGCAGGATCAGCGGGAATTCACCATGATGAGTGAAGAAAAAACTGCCGCAGCACTAAAGTCGGTGCAAGCCATGGCCCAGGGCATGTTCAGGTTGGGCCAGCAGCTTGCCGTCATGACCGGCAGGCAAATGCTTGCCAGCGTGCCCATGATGATGTCGCTTGCCGCAAGCGCCACGCCACAGCAGTCCATTGCACGGCAAACGAATCTGGCGCGAGCGGGCCTGGCCAGTGCAGCGGAAGCAAACCATCGAATTGCGGCATCGATTCCCCGCATCGCAAGCAAGGGCTTGAAACCAATCCACACCAAAGCGACTGCGAACCGCAAGCGCCTGCACAAGCATGCAGTAGCCCGGGCCATGAATAAAACGCGCGCCCATCACTCCGGTCGCTAGTCGAAGTCCGGGTCAAAGCATCCCGCAGCCCTTTCGAGGGCTGCTTTTTTTTGCCCGGCTTCACGGTTGTGAATACCGCCGGCACCACATTTCCACACGGAAGTGCCAAAACGCCAAACATTCTGTATCTTGCGCCTATCGTAGGCAGGCCGGCTGCTTTCTAGAGCGTGGTCGGCCGTGAGAACCTGCGCGCTTAAAAGTAGCGCTACGGAGAGATTCAGCAGGAGAAAATGATGATGCTCGCGCTTGTCCGGTTTGCCAATATCTTGATTGCGGCCCTGGTCGCTGGAGGCATGTTCATGATCTGGTTTGGCTACAATCCGGCGACATTGTCCCCTTCTACCTACGTGGAGCAGCAGCAGAACGCGATCCGGGAATTGAACGTGCTCATGCCGGTGCTTGGTGGCATTACCATCGTGCTTACCCTGGTTTCAGCGTTCATGCAGCGAAGCGACAACAAGGCGTTCGTTTTGCTGCTGGTTGCATCCGCATTCCTGATCCTCAGCGGCGTGCTCACGCATTTCGGCAATCAGCCTATCAATACAATCGTGCTCTCGTGGGAAATCGCAAGGCCGCCAGCCAACTGGACTGAGCTGCGCGACCAATGGTGGGGATTTCACAGGCTGAGGACGTTCTGCGGTTGCGTCGCACTGGTGCTTATCACATGGGCCAGCGTCTACCCGGGACGCAGGCAAAGCTGATCCCGCGCAGTCTTGCCAATGCAGGACGGTGCGGTTTATTCAAAAAGCATAAAACCATGAGGGCGCCGAACCGGATTGCGGCAGGAAAAGTTCGAGAGCGCGAGCGTCTCGGGTAAGGTATTGCCAATGAAAGGCCGTTGGTGACTTTGATCGCCTGATTAGCCGGGAAACTCTGTGACGACTGTCCATATCGGCTGCGGTGCCGGATTTGCAGGCGACCGGTTTGACGCGGCGGTACCGGTGGTCGCGGCGCTGGCACATGCCAAGGGCGAGCGGTTTCTGATCTACGAGGTGCTGGCCGAGCGCACACTCGCGATTGCACAGCGAATGCGACGCGAAAATCCGGAGCAAGGTTATTCGCCGTTCCTGGACACGTATCTTCCGCTCGTACTCGCCGACTGTCGACGGCACGGCATTCGCATCGTAACCAACATGGGTGCCGCAAATCCGCTCGGTGCAGCACGCCGCGTGCAGACGCTCGCGCAGCAACTCGGCGTCCAGCGAATCAAAATAGCCGCTGTTACTGGAGACGATCTGCTGGCTACTATGTCCCAGGACGAATTGCGTCGTGAACCAGTCATCGAAGGAATTGCGCTCGGTAAGCGTGACATCGTGGCCGCCAACGCGTACCTCGGCGCACGAAGCGTCGCTGATGCGCTCGCGACGGGTGCTGACGTGGTGCTGGTCGGACGTACCACGGATGCGGCATTGTCGCTCGGGCCGCTGCTGCACGTGCACGGCTGGAATCCGGATGACCTGGACCGGCTTGCGCAGGGAACCGTATGCGGCCATCTGCTCGAGTGCGGTGCACAGGTCAGCGGAGCGTATTTTCCCGATCCCGGATTGAAAGACGTGCCCGATCTGGCGCGCGTCGGATTTCCGATCGCGGAAGTCGAGGCGGACGGCTCGCTGATTATCACCAAGCCGCCCGGCACCGGCGGCCTGGTGAGCCGCGCGACAGTGATCGAGCAATTGCTCTACGAGGTACACGATCCGCACAATTATCTGACGCCGGATGTGGTGCTTGATCTCGGCGAAGTGGAAGTCGAACAAATAGCGACAAACCGCGTGTCGGTACATGGTGCACGCGGCAAGCCTCCGCCTGCCACCCTGAAAGCAACGGTCTGTGTGGATGCCGGCTGGCTGGGGGAAGGCGAAATTTCGTACGCCGGACCCAATGCGTTGGGCCGCGCGGAACTCGCCGCAAGCGTGGTAAGCGCCCGTTGCCGTGCGATCGGCATCACCGATCCGGTGCGGGTGGAAGTGCTCGGTACGCAAGCCATCTTCGACAGCGACGCTCGCGCCCGGCGCGCCCGCGTCACGCCGGATGAAACCGGCGAATACAGGATGCGTGCCGCCGTGCGGACAGCGACCCGCAAGTCCGCACAGCAGGTCGCCGACGAGGTGCTGAGCCTGTATTGTTCGGGGCCGGCAGGCGGCGCGGGCGTACGCCAGCACATTGGTGCGCAAGTCGCGACGGCGTCCATCTTGATCGACCGCGCACGCGTGAAGGCCTGCGTGCACCTGGTGGAACAGGCATGAACTTCATCGACGTTCCACTGCACGCGGTAGCACACGCCCGTGCTGGCGACAAAGGCAATCGCTCGAACATCAGCGTCATTCCATATCTGCCTGGCGCCTTTGCGTACCTTGTGGAACAGGTCACGGAAGTTCGTGTGCTTGCTGTGTTCGCGCACAAGGGCGCCACTGCGGTAAAGCGCTATGTGCTGCCGAAATTACCGGCGATGAATCTTGTGATCGACAACGCGTTGGAGGGTGGCGTCA
>DATMZQ010000407.1:0-4371 GCA_035573615.1 Burkholderiales bacterium
TGTGACCGGTCTTCCTGGATCTTTGCGGCGATCAGTGCCGGTGTGCTGCGCGTTTTTTCCGAAACTCATGCGCTGGAATGCCGGTGGCTGAGGCGAAAGCAATGCTTGAAGTGCGCAACTTGAACGTCTATTACGGAGACAGCCACGTCATTCGTAATGTTGAATTCAGCGTTGACGACAGAGAAACAGTCGCGATCATGGGTCGCAATGGGATGGGGAAGAGCACGTTGCTGAAGTCATTGATAGGTGTATTGCCGGCGCGCAGCGGGCAAGTCACGCTTGACGGCGACACCATGCTGGGTAAGAAAAGTTATCAGCGCGTCGCTGCGGGGATGGCGTATGTTCCACAGGGACGCATGATTTTTCCCTACCTGAGCGTCGAGGAAAACATATTGGCCGGAATGGAAAATCTCAAGGACAAGACCGTGCCGCCGTTCGTCTATGAAACGTTCCCCGTGCTGCATGAAATGCGCAACCGGAAGGGCGGGAACCTGTCTGGTGGCCAGCAGCAGCAACTGGCGATTTCACGCGCTTTGGTGAGCAATCCAAAGCTGCTTATTTTGGACGAGCCGACCGAAGGTATTCAGCCGTCCATTATAAAGGACATCGCGCGAACGTTGAATAAGCTTAAGGCGGAACGCAATTTTTCCCTTGTGGTCTCAGAGCAGGTCCTGTCGTTCGCGCTCGAAATTGCGGATCGCTTCCTGATTATCGAGCGGGGAGAATTTGCCTACGAGGCTACCCGGGACGCGGTGGATACCGCAAAGATTCATGCCTTTCTGACGGTTTGAAACATCGGAAGGTCCGCAACAACGAAGACGGGTTGAAGCCCGCAGAAAGAATCGCGCAGCCTACGGTCTGCGCAAACGAGTCAGCTTCAAACGAGCCAATGATGACAAGGAGACAAGAATCATGATGCACGGTGATATTTCAAGCAGCAAGGATGGAGTCGGCGTAGCGGTCGTCAACTACAAGATGCCGCGGCTGCACACGAAGAAAGAAGTGCTGGACAACGCCAGGAAGATCGGTGAAATGATCAAGGGCATGAAGGTCGGCCTGCCGGGCATGGATCTCGTCATTTTTCCGGAATACAGCACCCATGGAATCATGTACGACAGCAAGGAAATGTACGATACCGCTTCGAGTTGTCCTGGCGAGGAAACCGACATCTTTGCCGCCGCATGCCGCGAAGCCAAGGTCTGGGGCGTGTTCTCCCTGACCGGTGAACGGCACGAGGAACATCCGAACAAGGCCCCCTACAACACGCTCATTCTCATGAACGACAAGGGTGAGATCGTGCAGAAGTACCGCAAGATCATGCCGTGGGTGCCGATCGAAGGCTGGTATCCCGGCAACTGCACCTACGTTTCCGAAGGTCCGAAAGGCCTTAAGGTTTCGCTGATTATTTGCGATGACGGCAACTACCCCGAAATTTGGCGTGACTGCGCCATGAAGGGCGCCGAACTGATCGTGCGCTGTCAAGGCTACATGTATCCGGCAAAGGACCAGCAAGTCATCATGGCGAAAGCCATGGCCTGGGCCAACAACGTTTACGTTGCGGTAGCGAACGCGGCCGGTTTCGATGGCGTGTATTCGTACTTCGGCCACTCCGCGATCATCGGTTTCGATGGTCGCACGCTCGGCGAATGCGGCGAAGAGGACTACGGCATCCAGTATGCGGCACTGTCCAAGTCACTGATCCGCGATGCGCGAAAAAACATGCAATCCGAAAACCATCTGTTCAAGCTGCTGCACCGCGGTTACACCGGCCTGATCAACTCGCACGAGGGCAACAAAGGCGTGGCGGCATGCCCGTACGATTTCTATAAGAAGTGGATTACCGATCCGGATGCCACCCGCGAAATGGTGGAAGCCATTACGCGCACCACGGTCGGCACGGACGAAGCGCCTATCCCCGGAATTCCCAACAAGAAGGAACCTGCGCACCGGTAACATCCGCTGCAAACCAACTGGCCGGGCTGGCGTCTTACGCGAGTCCGGTCAGGTGCTATTCAAATCAAGGCACCATCGGCGCGGCATTCGGTTCCAATCAAGAAGACATGACATCTGCGTGCAACGCCGCGAAGGAAAGCAACCATGAATCCGCAGGACAGCGATAACCTGACGCCCGCCAACGGCATCGTGCGTCAATACACCATAGACGCGGAGCCGTATTACCGCGCGATTGCCGATGAAGTGCCTTTGTTCGAAGCGGCATACGCCGTACGCATGCCCATGATGCTGAAAGGGCCGACCGGCTGCGGTAAGACGCGTTTCGTGGAATACATGGCCTGGAAGCTCGGCAAGCCGCTGATCACGCTCGCGTGTAACGAAGATATGACCGCATCCGATCTGGTGGGCCGCTATCTGTTGGACGCGCAAGGTACGCATTGGCAGGATGGCCCGCTAACCCTGGCGGTGCGCTATGGCGCGATTTGCTATCTCGACGAAGTCGTGGAGGCACGCCAGGACACCACGGTCGTGATTCACCCGCTGACCGATGCGCGCCGCGTGCTGCCGCTGGAAAAAAAGAACGAGCTGGTGCATGCGCATCCGGATTTCCAGCTGGTAATTTCCTACAACCCCGGGTATCAGAGCATCTTGAAGGATCTGAAGCAGTCCACCAAGCAGCGCTTTGGCGCGCTGGATTTCAGCTATCCGACGCGCGACGTGGAAATTGAGATTGTCACCCACGAATCGGGTGTCGGGCCGGAAACCGCTGCCAAGCTGGTGAACATCGCCGAGCGCGCCCGCAATCTGAAGGGCCACGGTCTGGAAGAAGGAATATCCACCCGCATGCTGATTTATGCAGGCTCGCTGATCGGCCAGGGTGTCGAACCGGTGGCGGCCTGCCATGTCTCATTGATCCGGCCTATCACGGACGATGCGGATATTCGCGATGCCTTGGGCGCGACGATTCGTGCCTGCTTTTGAATTTTGGCTCGGTACAAAGTAAGGCGCCTTCGAATAGTACAAAATGGCCATGCGAGTTGGATGCTTCCTGCCCCAACCACAATTGTGATTCTCCCCCGTTTCCTTCGTGTTCTCCGTGGTTCAGTCTGGAATTGCATGAATCATGGCGAAGCTTGAGGAGTACAGCGAGCTACTTACGTCGCTCGGGCCCCACGCGCGGGAAATGCTGGAATCGAGCTGGCTCGAAGCGACCCGCTCGTTCACCGAAACCGGCCTGACTCATTATCTGGAAGGTGCTCGCGAGCTGGCGACAGCCGGCGTCGGGTGGAGCGTCGTGCTGGCGTATCTGCGTGAGACGCCTGGCGTTGCACGCGAAGTCGGCGAGGCGGCCGCCTTTGGCGCGGTCGATTCAGCGCTCGCGGTGTACGCGCACACCGGTGCTGCCACCGCGGAGCTGGTGTTCTCCACCAGTAATATCGCCGCGCGCAGGTTGCGCGATGGCGGGCTGTTTGTCGCGTATCTGGATTTCATCACTGAACTGGCGAGCCTTGCCCCGGTCGGTGTCGCCCCGATCCTGCAGCGGCTGGATCGCCTGCTCGAACAGTTGACCCTGGACGGATTGCGCCGCTGGGCCCTGCTAGGCGTGCAGTCCCACATGCGCGATCCCAATGCGCAGGCGCGCTACTTCACACTCGATAGTGAAGAAGGCCGCCAACTGTTGCAGGCGGAAGGCGAACAGACCGTGTTCCCCGAAGTCGAGCGCCGGTTGTCGCTCTACCTGCGCGCCTTGTGGGGTCGCAACCTGAAGTTGAGGCCTGTCATCCACTCCAAAGGAGCCGCCGCGGGACGGCGCTCTACCGTCGATGGCTGGACCATCCGCATGCCGCAGTCCTACGGCGGCTTTGGCGGCCAAACTGGTCTCGCGCTGTATCGCGCCGCGGCGGCTCATGCCGCTGCCCACATTGTTCTAACCACGCAGCGCTTTCCCGTGGGCAGTCTCAAGCCGTTGCAGGTGGCGCTGGTTTCTCTGATCGAGGATGCACGCGTCGAGCAGCTTGTCATGCGCGAATTTCCCGGCCTGCGCGGATTGTGGAAGGCCTTTCACGTGGCGCAGTCTGGGGGGGCCATGACATCGGGTTCCCTGATGGCGCGCCTGGCGCGGGCACTGATCGACGAGAACTTCGAAGATGACAATCCGTGGGTCGTCAAAGGCCGGCGCCTGTTCTTCGAGCAGAAGGAGTATTGGCACGAGCAATCCATGAGCCGCGCACTCGGTGGATTGCTCGGCAATGACCTGGGCCAGATGCGGGTGCAGTTCAACTTCAAGACTTACGTGGTGGAACCGGCGTACCGGGACGACAATCAAGGGATCTGGGATTTCGGCGACCTTGGAGAGTCCTCGCCGGACGACGAAGATGTTGTGATGCAGGGCGCGCGGCTGGCTGACGACCATTCCAA
>DATMZQ010000408.1:0-2109 GCA_035573615.1 Burkholderiales bacterium
AACTGCCTCGGTGAAAGCAGGGCCACTGCGCCGGCATGATCAGGAACTGCTGTCCGGCGTTACTCCGCGCATTGATGGAGACGACTTTTCACTGGGGATTTCCGGGCGGCGTGGATTACTGCAGTATTTTCTTTTCAAGAACACGAACGTTCTTTATGACCAGCCCCAGGTTCATGTACTTCCATCCCGTGCTTCCGCCACGTTCCCCGAGACTATGACATGGACACTCGACCACCCCATTGCGACCTCCGAGGGCAATGGCGACCTGACAATCCTGAGCCAGGGACATTATTCCAACCTGATCGGGAGCTATCGAACCACTATCTCGCGGGAGGGAGACATCACGATTTCAGCGGACTTCTCCTATGCAGGACCCGATGCGTTGACGAAAGAAATCGGGTTCCAATTCGACGTGCCCCTGGCTCTTGATCGCTTGTCGTGGCAGCGGAAGGGCGACTGGACCTGGTATCCCGAAGACCATATCGGCGCGCTGTCAGGGGATGTCCAGGCACATAGCGGAAAGCCGGCATTCACCGTTCCCACGTGGCCTTTTGCCGAGGATGATTCGCCCATGGGCAGCAATATGTATCGCAGCACTAAACGGAACATAATTTCGGCGATGGTAAGAGATGAAGCTGGTCACGGGTGGATGATCCGCTCCGATGGGTCGCAGCACCTACGCGCGTCGGTGGGCACGGACCGCATTAGCGTGTTTGTGAGCGATTGGTACGGGGGAAGCACGGCCGATATGGGGGAATACGTAGAGAATTACGGCGACGGCAAGATGTTGCACACCGGCGAGCGCATTCACACTACATTGCGGCTCAGCCCGTTGCGGGGCGGCGACGCACCATAGTATGTACGGATTCGGAACATGTTCCGAATTGTTGAATTATTGTCTCTCGCCGCGTATAGTGTCTGGGGCGGCCAGAAGCGAACGCCGAATCTT
The DNA here is from genome assembly GCA_035573615.1 of Burkholderiales bacterium. Classification (GTDB taxonomy): domain Bacteria; phylum Pseudomonadota; class Gammaproteobacteria; order Burkholderiales; family JACQAP01; genus JACQAP01. The sequence continues at coordinate 950 of DATMZQ010000408.1, forward strand.
CGCACCCATTCACAGACCACCAGGGGAGATCCAGCAACGACCATGTTAAGACTCAACGGCATTACGCCAGTGATGGCAACTTGCTTCCGAGAAGACGAAACCATTGACGACGACTCGATGCGCAAACAGATCGATTTCGCAATCGAGGCAGGAGCGGCAGCAATTTGTGGTCCTGGATTTGGCGCTGAGTTTTATAAGCTGTCTGACGAGGAAAGATTCCACTTCGTGGACGTATTGGTTGAGCATACCCGCAAGCGGGTGCCGGCGATTGCGGCCACCAGTTCGGGCTCGACCTACAGCACGATCGAGTTCTCCAAGTATGCGGAGAAGATTGGCGCCGACTGCGTGATGGTGACCGCTCCGCGTACCACGCCTCTTCCCGCGCCGGAAATCATCAGCTACTACAGCCGGCTGTGCGATTCGCTGAAGATCCCGGTCATGCTGCAGGATGCGGACTTCACTGGCGCTGGGCTTCCGGCCAAAGTGTTCGTTGACCTGGCACACAAGCATCCGAATTTCCGTTTTGCCAAACTCGAGGTCACTCTGCCGGGACGAAAGTCAGCCGAGATTGTTGAGCAGACCAAGGGGCAAGTACAGATCATTTACGGACTAGGCGGCATCGCGATGATCGATGGGCTGGCGCATGGCGCGTCAGCAGTAATGCCGGGAGCGGCCTGCCTTGAAGTTTACGTCCGCGTTTATGAACTTTATACTCAAGGAAAGAAAGACCGAGCCGAGGCACTGTTTCAGCGCCTGATCCCTTATCTTGCATTTGCCTTACAGCACCTGGAACTCGCCATTTATATTGAGAAGCGGGTCATGCACAAGCGCGTGATACTGCCCAACTCCCGGATGCGCCAACCGTCGCTCTCGTTCGATTCTGTTTATCAGGAGCAGATCGACCGGCTGGTAAATTCCGCGGTCGCGTTATGCGAAGAATGCCGGGTCGCAACCGTCAAAAAATAGATCGACGCTGTAAGGAGTCCTCATTGCGCTCATTGTTTATTGATGCCATTCTTGCGCTCTGCTTGCTGGCGCCGCCGCCAAGTGCTTCGGCGAAACAGAAAACGCTCCGCATCACATTTGTAGACGTGGAAGGGGGTCAGGCGACACTGCTGGTGGCGCCTTCCGGCGCTTCCATGCTGGTCGACACCGGCTGG
>DATMZQ010000409.1:0-2788 GCA_035573615.1 Burkholderiales bacterium
GCGGCTTCTGGGGCTATTTCTTTCCATTGAGCGTCACCATGTCCACATCCATGTGTTACGAATTAATCGAGTGGGGCGCGGCAGCGATTTTGGGCGGCGATGTCGGTCAGGCCTACCTTGGTACACAAGGGGACGTCTGGGATGCGCAAAAAGATATGGCATTTGCCGGTAGCGGCGCACTGATCGCCATGCTGGTTACCGTCGGCATGAACGTCCGGTTCGAGCGGGATTTTGTGGGCGAATCGAATAACAGTTTGCGCGTCAAACCTGCCCGACCGCTCCGCAAAGATTAAGCTCCGCGGGAAACGATTGTCTTGTAATCAGCCACGCGTGGTGGTTGTCGACGCAACCGGTTCCGGGGTTGCGGCTCTCCCCACCCGGTCACGCACGGCTGCCCATTCAGGCAGTTCAGGCAACGCTTCCACGAGGATCATTCGGCAGCCGGACACATCCAAACGGCGCAACGTATCGTAGAGCAGGCGCGCGTATGCATCGGCGGTTTCCGGTGCGACTTGCCACAAAACCGCTTTCGAATCCGCCGGCCGTCCGCGGCGCGACAGCACGGCGACCGGTGTGCTGGCGCGGGCCCTTAAATAATCTTCGATCTCTTCCTGCTGTAGGATCGTGAGCGGCAGTCGCGGCGCATAGTGCGAATTCAGCGAGCCCGACACGCGCGGGCGCCCGATTGCAGAGTCCGGCAGGGGCGGTACGCTTAACGCATCGGCAATTTGCTGGGCGGTGATACGGCCCGGGCGCAATACCGCGGGTTTTCCATGGCTCATATCGACAATGGTCGATTCGATTCCGACGTCGCACGGGCCACCATCGATCACGAGGTCCACCGTGTCCCCAAATTCGTCACGCACGTGCTGCGCCGTCGTAGGAGAAACATGCCCAAACCGGTTTGCAGACGGGGCGGCAATGCCGCCGCCGAACGCTCTCAGCAATCGCTGCGCAAGCGGATGCGAAGGAACACGCAGGCCTACGGTGTCCTGTCCTCCCGTAACCAGATCACTGACCTGGTTGGCTCGCTTAAATACCATGGTCAGTGGACCCGGCCAGAACCTTTCCGCGAGGACCCATGCGCCACGCGGAACCTCCGCCGTCCAATGTTTCAGATCACTGGTATTGGCGACATGCACGATCACCGGGTGGTCGGCAGGACGCCCCTTCGCCGCAAACAGTTTCCGGATCGCTGCCGGATTCGACGCATCGGCACCCAGCCCGTATACCGTCTCGGTTGGAAAAGCCACCAGCCCGCCTTCGCGCAGGATGCGCGCAGCGTGCTCGATCTGGTCTTCACTCATGACGTCCGGTTTGCGTTTTAACCCGTTAACAGGCGCAGCGCCTCTTCATATTTTTCGCTGGTTTTGCGCAACACGTCATCGGGCAAATCGGGCGCGGGCGGCTGCTTGTTCCATTTGCGTGCCTCCAGCCAATCGCGCACAAACTGCTTGTCGAAGGAGGGCGGACTCGTTCCAACACGATATTGGTCCTTCGGCCAGAAACGAGAAGAGTCCGGCGTCAATGCTTCATCGATCAGATACAACGCCCCGGCCCTGTCCTGCCCGAACTCGAACTTGGTGTCCGCGATAATGATGCGGCGCGTTGCGGCGTATGCCGCGGCTTCAGAGTAGAGCTGGATGGTCTTGTCCCGTACCCGGCCAGCCAGCGCAGGGTCGATCAACCGTTCCATTTGGGCAAACGAAATATTTTCGTCGTGAGCGCCGAGAGCAGCTTTGGTTGAAGGCGTGAAAAGCGGCTGTGGCAATTGCTGCGCCTCCTGAAGACCCGCAGGCAACGGGATGCCGCAGATCATTTGTGTTTTCTGGTAGTCCTTCCAGCCTGAACCCGTTATGTAACCGCGCACAATTGCCTCGATTGGCAGCGGCTTGAGCTTCCGCACCACGAATGCGCGACCTTCCACCTGTGCGCGTTCCGCCGGCGCCACCACGGATTCGGGCGCCACATCGAGAAGATGGTTCGGTAGTACATGACCCAATTTACGGAACCAGAAATTGGACATCGCCGTCAGTACGCGTCCTTTATTGGGTATTGGCGTAGGCAACACAACGTCGAACGCGGAAAGTCGATCGGTCTGGATAATCAACATGCGGTCTGCATCAATCTCGTAGAGATCCCGCACCTTCCCGCGATGCATGAATTTGAGCGACTTGAGACTGGTTTCGTAGAGGGGCTTATGCGTACTCATGGTTGGCGTCCGGCACGCGTGAAATTCAGGATAATTCCGGCAGGGTCGCTGCTTTTACCGCATCGGATTGCTTCACCCGGAACGCTTGCAGGCGGCCGGATAGTTGCGTATCCGTTAGCGCAAGCATAGAGACCGCAAACAATCCCGCGTTGGCAGCGCCGCCATCGCCGATTGCAAAGGTTGCTACAGGTATGCCCTTTGGCATCTGCACCATCGACAGCAACGAGTCCAGACCGCCGAGATGTTTGGAAGGAATCGGCACAGCAAGCACAGGCAAAATGGTCAGTGCCGCAACCACACCGGCAAGATGGGCCGCGCCACCGGCTCCGGCAATGAAGCACTTCGTACCACCGGCGACCTGCTGCTCGACAAAATCAGCCAGCAGATGCGGCGTACGGTGCGCGGATAAGGCGCGTGCCTCGAATGGAACGCCGAAGTCCTTGAGTTGACGTGCTGCATGCTGCATTACATCCCAGTCGCTGGTGCTTCCCATGACAATAGCGACCGTCGCATGTTTCCTGCTATCAGATACAGTTTTGTTTGACATTGTAGAGCTCCTGCCTGGTTTACGATGCG
>DATMZQ010000410.1:0-4528 GCA_035573615.1 Burkholderiales bacterium
TCACGCTTGCACTGGCGGAATTGTATCCCTGGCTGCGATCGCAAGACGCAGAGGCCGCACCACTGCGAGAACTGACGACGGTATCAGGAACGTCTGCAGTTACGCTGCACAATCTGACTGGCAGTGTAAAACGGCCCGCAGAGCTTAGATATGACCTAACCATCGAGCCCAAACAGATCACTGCGACGTACGACGGCCTACCGGGGCCAGTGAGCATTATGGGCGGAACCGTTCGCGTCGATCCGAAGAACATCAAGATTGATCATCTCGACGTCTCATTGCTGGACGCTAAAGCTACGCTCGCCGCGACGATCGCGAATTATCAAGGCAAACAACTGCAGGCGACTGCGAGCGCTTCCGGCGGTTCGATTGGACAGCAGTCGATGGGGTGGGTGTGGACGCGCACCGGAGCACCGCAGCGCCTGCTGCCGAAAACCCCGTTGCGATTTCCGACAGCCCAGGTGACCTGGGGTCCGCAGCGCGCATTGGATGCGAAGGTGGCGTTGCAAATGGAAGGCGAGCGCAGCGTAGCAGTGGAGCTTTCGTGGCAACCCGATGCGCTCGCGGTGCGACGCGTTCACATAAAGGATGCACTGAGCAACGCGATGCTCTCGTTCGAGCTCAAGGAGCGCCTGTTGCAAGCTTCCTTCTCCGGCTTGCTGAGCGCCGACAGCGTTGCGTCGTTGTTCAATGAGCAGGGGCAGTATCCCGGTGTGATACAGGGCGACATGCGCTTCACCCTGGACTTGGCGCGCCAGGGACGCGCGCGTGCGGAAGGTCATCTCGGCGCACAGGGACTTGATCTGACCGGCCTGCTCGCGCAGCCGGTGGTAATTGAGCAGCTCGCACTGGACGCAGACGGGGCCACCCTGCATATCCGGCAAGCAGCAGTGAACTGGGCGCAGCAACTGATCAATATCAGCGGCGACGTGAAACGGGGAGAACACGGTGCCGTTATCGATGCACAAATTGATTCGGCTGGCATTGTGCTGGATGCACTGCTGCCGCAAAAGGAGACTGCAGAGCAGGGGCCAGAGGCAAAAACACCCGAACCTCCGGCCGCCCAGAAGGGAGAATTTTTTCCGACGCTGTGGCCGCTGCCGGTGGTTGGGCAAATCAAAATACGTTCCGGATTTATTCAATACCAGAAGCATCGTATTGAACCCTTGTCCGCGGCCATGACACTGGAAGAAAACCGTGCGGGGATCAACGTGGATGAAGCAATCTCGTGCGGTATTTCGCTTCCGCTGACGGTGGAGGTTTCGCCGCAACAAGTCACGGCTTCAGCTCGCATTCGCGCAGCCAACCAGGAGCTCGGAGAAACCATGCGTTGCTTGAGCGACGAGCGTGTACTGATTACTGGCACGTTCGACGCTCAAGTTGACCTGACGACCAGCGGCAAGCGCGAAGATTTGCTGCGGAATCTGAAGGGCAACGTGCACGCCGAGGCACGTAACGGTCGTATCATGAAATTCGGCCTGATCGGCAATATTCTTTCGGTAAAGGCCGTCACCAGCCTGTTTGGCAAGGACGGACCGCGCTTCGACAGTGAAGGTTTCACTTACCGCAAGCTGGTGACACGCGCACGTATCGAGGGCGGAAAGATCTTCATCGACGAGGGAGCGCTGGACAGCGATGCACTTGGCCTCGCCGCCACCGGGTCGGTCAGCTTGCTGGATCGGCAGTCCAAGCTCACCGTGCTGGTGGCACCCTTCAGCCGGGTTGACCGCATCATGCGCAAGATTCCGATTGTGGGCTATATCTTTGGAGGCTTGTTGACCACGCTTCCGGTTGGTGTCAGCGGAGACATTCGTGATCCGCTGGTGGTCCCGCTAGGCCCGAGTGCGGTCACGTCGCAACTGGTTGGCGTTTTCACCAGAACACTGGAGGTTCCGGAGAAGCTGCTTGCACCGGTGACCGGCGGTTCGCAGCAAAAAAAACAACCATGAGTTTCGGTCGCCGCTATGCGGCTGACAGCAGTTTCATCGGCACAAGATGCCGGACAAACTGCTCAACGGAGATCTGCCAGGAAAATCGCTCCGCGTAGGCGCGCGCCTTTTCCCGCGAGATTTCCAAGGCCTGCATGCAGGCGACGCGCAGATCATCGTGGATCACCCCCGCACCGCTGTCACCAATTACGTCGATCGGCCCCAGCACCGGGAAAGCCGCCACCGGCGTTCCGCACGCCAGGGCTTCCAGCAGGACGAGTCCGAACGTGTCGGTCAGGCTGGGAAATACAAAAACATCGGCCGCGCGATAGATTCTCGCCAATTCCGCGGGCGTCTTGATACCCGCAAAGTAGACATCGGGATACTTGCGCTCCAGATGGGCTCGCATCGGTCCTTCGCCCACCACCCATTTGCTGCCTGGCAAGTTCAGTTTCAGAAAGGCTTCGACGTTTTTTTCCACTGCGACACGGCCGACATAAAGGAAAATTGGACGCCGTCCCGCGAGGCCATCGCGCGCGCCGGGAGAAAACGTTACGGTGTCCACGCCGCGCGTCCATGCGACGGTATTGTTGAATCCACGCGACCGCAATTCACGCTGAACGCTTGGAGTCGGAACCATGAGTGCCTGCGAAGGTGCATGAAAATTGCGCAGCCACCGGTACGTCAGGTCGACCGGGACGCGTATCCGTGCATGCACATACTCTGCAAAGCGCGTGTGAAATGCCGAAGTGAACGGCATGCCGTTCTTTAGACAGTAGCGGCGCGCAGCCATGCCAAGCGGACCTTCCGTGGCGATATGGATGGCATCAGGAGAAAATTCCATAATCTGCCGGGCGACGCCGCCATAAGGCATGAGGCTAAGGCGGATTTCCGGGTAGGTGGGGCACGGAATGGATTTGAACAGCTGCGGAGTCACGAACCTCACCTCGTGACCGAGTCGCTTCAAGCCTTCACCAGTTTTACCGAGTGTAGTGACCACGCCGTTCACTTGTGGAGACCATGCGTCTGTGATGATCATTGCCTTCATGCCTCGATGTACTCCTCTTGTCGTTCGATGATCGAATTGGAAGGTGCGGTCCGGTGCAGGCGCTGCCACTGGACAATTTTTAGTTCGCCCTCGTAGGTTTCTACCAGCGCGGACAGGCTTTCTACCCAGTCGCCGTCGTTGCAGTAGAGGATGCCGTCGATGCTCTTGATCTGCGCTTTGTGGATGTGTCCGCAAATCACGCCGTGAAAACCGCGCTGGCGCGCTTCCCGGGCTACGGCGTCTTCGAACGCCGTCATGAAATTCACCGCATTTTTGGCCTTGTGCTTCAGGTATTGCGAAAGCGACCAATAACCCAGGTCGAGCCGCGCACGAGCACGGTTGAACCAATGGTTCAATTTCAGGATCAGCACGTAGAGTTGATCGCCAAGCAACGCCAGCCACTTGGCTTGCTGGACCACCGCATCGTAGAGATCGCCGTGTACGACTAGAAATTTGCGGCCGTCGGCCATGGTGTGGACGGCTTCATCGCATATTTCAATGTCACCGAATGCCAGGCCGAGGAACTGACGCAGGACTTCGTCGTGGTTACCGGCGATGTAGGTGACTTTTGTGCCGCGGCGCGCTTTGCGCAAAACTTTCTGGACGACGTCGTTGTGCGCCTGCGGCCAATACCAGCCGCGCTTCAGCTGCCAGCCGTCGATGATATCGCCGACAAGATACAGTTGGTCCGATTCGTGGTGCCGTAGAAAATCGAGCAGGTATTCGGCCTGGCAGCCGGGAGTTCCCAAATGGATATCAGAGATCCAGATCGAACGATACCGCTGTACGCCTGGTGCGGGCGGAGTGCCGAAACTCAGAACGTCAGTCTCTGTGCCATGATGGCGCGCATTCAATCACGCCCATGTGACACTGGTATTGCAAGCACGTGCTCTGTGTGCAAAAGCCTGGGCGGTATTCCGCGGACCCGCCTTGTTCGTCATTCGCAACACTTGCGAAGCATGGAAGGCCCGGTTGATGGACCAAGCTTGCCGGGCTAGAATTGCGCGTTTTGCGAAGCCCGGCGCGACGAAACAGTTGCGCGCTGGTTCGACAATTGGGGAAGTCGAGTAGCCCGTGATTCCCGTCTGACGTATCGGCTTGAATCTGACTCCTGGCTGATAGCAAACGGCGTTTACGCTGAACAAAACGAGGTCTGCTGCTTCTAAGCCCATTCGACCGCCTGGTATATGCGCTGTCCTCAGTGAAACAACTGAAGGCCGCGGCGAGTGGAGTGGCTACAGATTTGAACACCGTTCCATTACAACAATATTGCGTGCTCCCACGGTGGGGCGTAGATTCCCCGCCTACGAGTGTTGGCGACAAAAAAACAAACAATAACCAAGTTTAGGCATGGCTGAGAACAACAATACCGCGATAAGCCCCGCCATCTATCAAATGATGGCTGAACAGACGGTGGATTATGCGTTATTCGCGCTTGACGCCGCGGGTATGGTAGCGACATGGAACCGCGGTGCTCAGCGCATCAAAGGCTACGCCCCAGAGGAAATCATCGGGCGCCATTTTTCCGTTTTCTATACTCGCGAGGCGATCG
>DATMZQ010000411.1:0-3431 GCA_035573615.1 Burkholderiales bacterium
GGCGTGATCGCACTGCAAACCGCTCTGCGCCAGCCGCGCCGTCTAGCGGGGGCGATGTCGCTCTCGGCTTACCTGCCGCTCGTTCACAAAATCGAACAGGAACGCAATGCCGCAAATAACGACATGCCGGTGTTCCTTGGCCATGGCACCTCGGACAACGTCGTGCCGCTCGTACTGGGCAAGGCATCCCGCGACCAATTGATCAAGATGGGATACGACGTCGACTGGCACCAGTACCCGATGGCACACTCGGTTTGCGCGGAAGAACTCGAGGATTTGAGCGGATGGTTCAACCGCGTGCTGAGTTGAAGGCCCGAATTCTGTCTCGCTATTGGACACGTTGCACGATACGGTAGCGCGCCATTTCGAATTCCTGGCTGTGCTCCAGCAAGACACGCGGTTCGAGTACGTAGCGCGTGCTGTAGACCTCCATCTGCATACTGGCATCGGGCAGGAACGTACCCACCGGCAATAACAAATTCACTTCTCTCGTGCTCGCGTCACCGCCGGAATGCGCGGGCAACAGCAGTGCTTGCCAGGTTTGCTGCGTGTCGGTTCTGCGCTGTAGCGTAATTGGCCGCGCGCCGCGGGCAAGCAATTGAATGCCGATGTTACGGGTGCCCGCTTCCTGCGCGCCGAGCCGGCGCACAATGCCGATCTCCCAAATGCGCGTATCGACCGGTTTCAAGGCAATGAACCTGCCAACCTGCAACCAGTCGCCTTGTCCCATCGGCAGCACGGCACCGTAACCGTCGTCGCTCTCGTTCTCCACGTTCCACGTTTCAACCGGCGGCAGCAAGTCCGTCGTATCTTCGGAAGACAGGCGCCCCATGATTTCGTCGAATCCGTACACGACGCCTATTTGCGACAGTGAGCGTCGGCGTTCCGTGCGCCGTTCCGGCCGCCGCTCCCACCAATGCCGCCCGAGATGCTCGAGCACATGAATCACTGCCCCCATATCATCGACCGTTTCGAGGTTCACGTCCTTGGGCAGGATTTCACCAGCTGCCACTTTTGAGATGAGGTCGTCGATTTGCTGCATGACCCGGCCGGCACCGAAAAATCGCGCGCCCGAGCGCATTACAGCGAGCGAGGTGTAGCGCTCCGGAGGCGTCCAGCGATCGATGTCGACGAAAAAATTGCAAGCCTTGGATGGATGCCGCTGCAGTTCGAATCGATCCGAAAAATGTCCGATGACGCGAAATGCAATATCGACTTCCAGCGCTGGCAGGCTGTCCGCGGCCGAGATCGCCAGCATCATCGGTCGCAGGAACTCCTGCGCCAGAGTGGACTTGTCCTCGTAGACCATTACGCGCGCCTGCTCCATGCCTTTGTCTTCGGCGAAGCACCACAATCTGGCAAGGGTCTGCCAGATGTCTTTTTCAATCGGCAGATAGCGCATGAGCTGCCACTTAACGCGCAATGAGCTTGCGCGGATTGCGCGCGCCACGACTACCGGAATCCAGTCACGGACTTCGGCCCAGCCATGGTTGTAGGTCTGGAATTGCCGCGCCAGGTACAGGTATGCCCGTTCCAGCTGCGTGCAATATTGCGAAATAGCGTCCCAGACGTGGGTTCGCTCGCCGGCATCGGCATTAAGGTCTTTCAAATACCAGGTCTCCAATGCCTGCAGCAACTCCACCGCACCGCGGTCCGCACGGTCCACCAGCTCTATCTTGGCGCCGAGCTTCAGTTCGGGGCGCCGCCGCTGCGCGACGCCGAGCCTGGAGCCAAACTCACCCAGCACCTTGACGCTATCCTGCATTGACATTGAAGCTAGTGAGAGACCAGAAAACAAGCATGAACGGTATTCTTTTCCAGGATAGACACGCGCATTGCGCTCAGCTTGCGCGCTGCATGACCCGGAAGCGCGTCATATCGAAATCGTATCCGGCTTCAATCAACTTTCGCGGCACCAGCAGGTACGTACGCTCGTACACGCGCATTTCCATGCTTTTCTGCAACGAGAAAGTACCTGGCCGGAGCAGCAGATTAATTTCCGACGCGCCGCTGGTTTCGTTGTTGTTCGATGGCAGCAGCAGCGCGCTTTCCCCCTCGGACGGAGCGCTATTGACGGTAGCAAGCTTTACTACGGTGGCGCCTTTGGTCAGGACCTGAATGCCAACGTAGCGCTGTTTCTCGTCATAGGCGGCAAACCTGCGCACGATGCCGACCCCCCAGGACGCCCCGTCCTCCAACCTCACGCCCAACAGCGTACCCACGCGCAGCCAGTCGGCGCTGGCAAGCGGCACGATCGCTCCATAGCCGTTATCGCTCTCGTTTTCGACCGTCCACAACTCGACCGAACTGTCGAAGGACAGGTCCTGAGTTTCGCCGGAAACGGTAGACAAAATTTCATCGAAATCGTGAACCACGCTGATGCGCGAAACTGCTTTGCGTCTCTCTTCGCCGCGCGCAGGAGGAGAGGGCGCCCAATAGCGCGCCAGGTGACGCAAGGTTTCCAGAACTGATTCGGTGTCGAACGATCCGCCGAGATTGATGTGCGACGGGACAGCACCATCAGCCTGAATCGTTCCAATGAGTTTTTCCAGTTGCTGTGCTGCATTTCCAGGACCGAAGAACCGCACGCCGGGCGTTGGTTGCAGGCGCGACATCACGCGCGCCGGCAACTTGCCCGCCCCGAGATCGAAATAATAATGACAGCCCTTCGCGGGCTGCCGGCTGATTACGAAAGATTCGGCGAACCGCGCGACGACTCGGTCCGCGATTTCGAGCTTGGCTGGCAGCAGGCTGTCGGTAGAGGAGATATTCAGCATCAGGCCCTTGAGGAATTCTCGTTGCACGGTGGACTCTCCAGAGCCCCCCGGGTAAACGATGACCGGCGTGGTGGCAAATTCGGATTGTTCTGCATAAGCGAACAGCTTGCCCATCTGCAGCCAGATTCTCGGCTCGACCGGTCCGTACCGCAGCAGCTGCCACTTCAATTGCAACGTCAACGCCCTTAGCGCCCGCCCCACCACCATGGGCATCTGCGGCTTGACTGCACCCGACCCGCCGGCTTTGCCCTGGTAGCGCACCACGCACAAATGGTACGCATTGGCGAGCGCTTTCCAGAATGTGGACACTGCATTCCAGATGCGTATTTCCTGGAATTTCTGCAGCCGTGCGCTGCTGCCCAGATAATCCTGCGACAGTTTGCGTTGGTAATTCCTGGCCGTCAGATCGACCAGATCGACGATTTCCAGCACGCGCGTCAACTTGATTTCATCCGCGCCTTCCAGCATATCGAGCCAGTAGCACAGTTCCTGGAGCGATTTGTAAGGATCCAGCGGCGGCAGTTCCGCGATGTACTGGCGTGCCTCCTTGTCGTCGGCCAGCGGATGTTCCGAATCGGCACCCTTGATCCACTTGAGCATGCAAAAGTCCCCTTATGGTCCGGAGGTTATCGGCCGGAGCGGATTATATCCCGC
>DATMZQ010000412.1:0-2410 GCA_035573615.1 Burkholderiales bacterium
AAGCGGAATTACCGAAGATGCAGGCCGGCCTGCCGCCCGATCTGGTGACCAAGATAGCAACTGACCAATCGATATTCGTACGCGCGGCCGTGGATGGGGTCATTAATGAAGCGATTCTCGCCGGGTGCCTGACCGCGCTGATGATTTTGCTTTTCCTGGGCAGCTGGCGCAGCACGCTGATCATCGCGGTGACCATTCCGCTCGCCATCCTGACCTCGCTCATTGCGCTCTACGCGCTTGGCGAGACCATCAACATCATGACGCTTGGCGGGCTGGCGCTCGCAGTCGGTATTCTGGTTGACGATGCAACGGTGGCCATCGAGAACATCAGCCAGCATCTGGAGAGCGGCAAGCCGTTGGATCAGGCGATTCTGGACGGCGCGCAGCAGATCGCCATTCCGACATTTGTATCCACACTGGCGATCTGTATCGTATTCGTGCCAATGTTCCTGCTCACCGGCGTGGCGCGATACCTGTTTGTGCCAATGGCGGAGGCGGTTGTGTTCGCCATGCTGGCCTCATACGTCTTCTCACGGACACTGGTCCCCACGCTGGCCAAATATCTGCTGCGCGCAGGGCTGCTCGATGAACACGGCCATCCGCGGCAAAGCCGCAATCCGTTCGTGCGTTTTCACCACGCCTTTGAGCAGGGTTTTGAAGGTGTCCGCGACAACTATCACGGCTTTCTGGAACGCTGCATGCACCACCAGAAATTTTTCATGGTTGTGTTTCTTGCCGGCTGTTTGCTCTCCGGCGCGTTGTTGCCATTCGTCGGCCGCGATTTTTTCCCGAGCGTGGATGCGGGGCAGTTCAAGCTTCATGTACGCGCCAAGACTGGCACCCGTATCGAGGAGACCGCGCGTCTGTGCGATCTGGTGGAAAACGAAATACGCAGGATCATCCCGCCTCATGAACTTGCCACCATTATCGACAATATCGGGCTGCCGCTCTCCGGCACCAACATGTCATACAACATGTCCGGCACGCTTGGGCCGGCCGATGCCGACATTCAGGTTTCGCTGAATGCGGGGCACAGTCCGACCGAGCGCTACATGAGGCAACTGCGGCAGCGCCTGCCGGAACAATTTCCCGGTTTGACCTTTTATTTCTTGCCCGCCGATATCGTAAGTCAGATTCTGAATTTTGGCCTGCCTGCGCCGATCGACGTGCAAGTGGTCGGGCGCAATCTCGACGCCAACCGCGCGTTCACATTAGGTCTGTATCAGAAACTCAAGCAGGTGGACGGCATTGCGGACCTGCGTGTGCAGCAGCCTTTCGATGCGCCAAGAATGAACATCGAAGTGGACAGGACGCTGGCGCAGCAGGCTGGATTCTCCCAGAAGGACGTTGCCTCGAACCTGCTGATTGCGTTGAGCGGAAGTTTTCAGACCAGCCCGTCGTTCTGGCTCAATCCAAAAAACGGAGTGAGCTACAACATCATTACGCAGACGCCGCAATACAACATCGATTCCCTGCAGGCGCTGGCGAACATTCCGATTTCCGGTCCCAGTTCCACGCGCTCCAGCATTCTGGGCGATCTCGCGACCGTGACGCGCGGTTCCGAGCGTGCAGTCGGCAGCCACTGGAATGTGCAACCGGTAATGGACATCTTCGGAGCGACCCAAGGGCGCGATCTGGGTGCTGTAGCCGACGATGTGAACAAGATCGTTGAAGGCAGCATGAAAGATTTGCCGAAGGGCTCGCGCCTGATCGTGCGTGGTCAGATTGAAACCATGCTGTCCTCATTCCAGGGGTTGCTGTACGGTTTGATATTTGCAATTGTCATGGTTTACTTGTTGATGGTCGTGAATTTTCAGTCCTGGTTGGATCCTTTCATCATCATCACCGCCTTGCCAGCGGCGCTGGCAGGCATTGTCTGGATGCTGTTTGCGACAGGCACTACTGTCAGCGTGCCAGCGCTGACAGGGGCCATCATGGCAATGGGTATCGCAACAGCGAACAGTATTCTGGTGGTCAGTTTCGCGCGGGAACGCCTGCAGGCCGGCCATGATTCCGTGACAGCTTCGCTTGAAGCCGGGTTCAGCCGGTTCCGTCCGGTACTCATGACGGCACTTGCCATGATCATCGGCATGATCCCGATGTCGCTCGGCTTGGGTGAGGGCGGCGAGCAAAATGCGCCGCTGGGCCGGGCCGTCATCGGCGGCCTGCTGCTCGCCACGGTTGCCACCCTGTTTTTCGTGCCGGTGGTATTCGCATTCATTCATGGCTTCATAGCGCGCCGCCGCGACGCCGCGGAGCGCCGGCAAAGCCCGCAACCGGCATAAGTTTTCAAAGGTAGACATGACAGTGCAAGAGCCAGGTTATAAGGACAAGCAAATTGGCAGCGAACGCACAGCGGGTGCCTTGCGCCCGGTAGCCGGTCGTAGAGTATCGCGCCGGTGGTGGGTGC
>DATMZQ010000413.1:0-13036 GCA_035573615.1 Burkholderiales bacterium
AAACCTTTACGGCCAGGAAGCTCTTCATCCATGAAACCAACTCGCCTATTGCGCATTGTTTTACTCATCGTAGGTTCTTGTGTCGAACCGCTTGCCTTTTCGGCAAACGCGCCGTGCGAGGCGCGCAGTTCGGCCAGTCGGGTAGCGGTGCTCGAACTTTATACCTCTGAAGGTTGCAACAGCTGCCCCCCTGCTGATCGCTGGCTGAGCTCATTGCCGGCTCGTGGATTGACTTCCGAGCGCCTGATACCGCTGGCCTTTCATGTCGATTACTGGGATCAGCTGGGCTGGCCCGATCGCATGGCAAAAGAGCAGTTCAGCGCACGTCAGCGCACACAGTCACAGCGCAATGGCAATACCGTCGTCTACACACCACAGTTCCTGCTTAATGGCATTGATTACCGAATCGACCCTCGCATCGAGCAACGGATCAACAAACTCAACGGGCTGCCGCCTGCCGCAGAACTGGTCGCGCGTCAGCATCAGACCTCTTCAGGATTTGAACTTGAGATTGATGCACGGCTGATGGGCAAATACGAAGACCCGGTACAGACATTTGTTGCAATCACTGAAGACCGCCTGGAGAGCGCAATCAAGGCCGGAGAGAATCAAGGCAAACTACTTCATCATGACTTTGTTGTTCGCGAACTCTGGAAGCCGATAGCGAAAGATCCCTTGGGTGACGTGCATTGGAGATCAGCAACGATGCTGGCTGCAGATTGGAAGCGCGCTGATCTGTCACTTGTTGTTTTCGTACAGAATCAGCGAAATGGCGAAGTTCTGCAAGCGCTGAAGACGCCATTGTGTGCCGGTAAATGACACCGACGGTGCACTGGGGTTTGCGAATACCGGAAGGCCTGTGAAAGAATAGCGCCGCCCATCGATCAATTCCTGGTTGCACTGCACGGGTCACGCCTGCATACGCCCGCCAATCACAACAACACAGGGAATACGGACGGGCTCAAGCATGGACGGATGCGCGGCGGACATAGCGAAGCTTGCCATTGCGGCTGTCGCATGCGATCCGCCACTGCGAATAAGAATCAGGCAGGCCGAACAGGAGTGAAGTAATGAGTGAATTCAACTGGGACTTTCCGTATTCGTCCCGTCGTATGCCCGTGTTGGCACGAAATATCGTGGCTACTTCTCAACCTCTGGCTGCCCAGGCAGGCCTTCGCATGCTGTTTCGAGGGGGCAATGCAATTGATGCCGCTATTGCAACTGCTGCCGCTCTGACGGTCGTTGAGCCGGTCATGAATGGCATCGGCTCGGATGCGTTTGCGCTGATATGGAACGGGCAATCATTGCATGGACTGAATGCATCAGGCCGTGCGCCAAAAGCTTGGACTCCTGACCGGTTCGCCGGGCGGGAGCGCATGCCAACGGAAGGATGGGACAGTGTCACGGTACCCGGGGTGGTGTCTGCATGGGCGGCTTTATCCCGCAAATTCGGCAAGCTTGATTTCGCATCCCTGTTCGAGCCGGCCATTGACTATGCCCGCGATGGTTTTCCCGTCTCACCGGTGGTGTCCATGCAATGGGCATCGCAGATCGAGCGGCTGAAAGATCAGCCTGGCTTTGCGCAGGCGTTCGCGCGTGATGGCCAGGCGCCAAAGGCAGGCCAGATATTTCGTTTTCCGGATCAGGCGGAGACCCTGACGGAGATAGCGCGCACCGGCGGCGAATCGTTCTATCGCGGAGATCTGGCGAGGAGAATTGCAAAGTTCAGTGCCGAGTGTGGCGGGGCGCTCGGTATGGAAGACTTGGCCGCTCATAGCGCGGAGTGGGTTGAACCCGTGCGCCAGCGATATCGAGGTTACTGCGTGCACGAGATACCGCCCAATGGTCAGGGTATCGCCGCGCTGATCGGATTGGGCATTCTCGAGCATTTCGATATGGGCAGTATCACGCGGGATTCTGTCGAAAGCTTGCACCTGCAGATCGAGGCAATGAAACTCGGATTCGCGGATGTGTACCGCCATGTGGCGGATGCAAACGCAATGCGCTTCAATGCATCCAACATGCTAGACCCGGCATACCTGAAATCGCGCGCGCAATTGGTACGGCGGGATCGTGCCAGTCAGGCGGTTGCCGGCACTCCGCCCTCGGGCACCATTTATCTCACCACTGCGGATGCCAGTGGGATGATGGTTTCGTACATTCAGTCCAACTACATGGGATTCGGATCGGGCGTCGTAGTGCCGGGCACGGGAATCAGCATGCAGAATCGCGGATACGGATTTTCGCTGGCTCCCGGACATCCCAACGTCGTAGGCGGTGGAAAGCGGCCCTTTCATACGATCATTCCGGCATTCCTTACACGCGATAATGAGCCCGTCATGAGTTTTGGCGTGATGGGTGCCGATATGCAACCGCAGGGACATATGCAGATGGTGGTCCGCATCATCGATTACAGGCAAAATCCGCAAGCCGCGGCCGATGCGCCGCGTTGGAAAATCATGCTCGATGGCGGGTTGCTGCTGGAGCATGCTGTTTCTGATGAAGTGGCGCGAGGGCTGGCACAGCTGGGTCACCGGGTTGTGCGTGCGTCGCTTGGCAGTACGGAATTTGGCGCAGCACAGCTAATCTATCGGCTGGGCGATATTTACGTCGGGGCTTCAGAACCCAGGCGCGATGGACAGGCGGTTGGCTTTTAGTCAACGGGATCGCCCGTCGGTGTAACGGTTGCCCGCTTCACGGTGGAACTTCCTGTGCGGACAAAGCGATCAGACATTCGAAACCGGGTTGAGCAATTTAATTAGTGACCGGCCTTGATAGCTTGCTCGCGTACGGCGGTCAGTGTAGTGCGCGTTGTAATTGCTTCCGGATCGATACGCAATTCCAGCAACGCTGGTTTATTGCTGGCCATTGCACGCTCGAAAGCCGGCTCGAACTCGGCGGTCTTGGCTACAACTTCGCCGTGTAGCCCATAAGCTTTAGCAAGCGCTGCGAAATCAGGATTTTTCAGCGCGGTCGCATAGACCCGGGCCGGATAGGCCCGCTCCTGATGCATGCGTATGGTCCCGTACATCGCATTATTCACGACGATAAAAAGCAGCGGTAATTCATATTGCATGGCCGTAGCCAACTCCTGCCCGTTCATCGTGAAGCAGCCATCACCTGAAAAACTGACGACCATGCGCTCCGGGTGAACGATTTTTGCGGCAATGCCCGCGGGCACGCCGTAACCCATGGCGCCGTTGGTAGGCGCTAGTTGGGTGCGAAAGCCGGTGTATTGATAAAAGCGCTGTATCCACCCGGAATAATTGCCGGCGCCATTGGTAATGATCGCGTTTTCAGGCAGACGTTTGCGCAGGAATGCCATCACTTCTCCAAGATCCAGTGCGCCCGGCATTGATCCATGCTTTAGATTCCTGACGTAATCCTCACGTGCTTGATGTGTCCAATCGCGCCACTGCGAAGAATCGACAGGCGGAATGCCAAGCGCGGCTTCGGCAAATTCCTGCATGCCCGAGTTGATCATGAGATTTGCCTGGTAAACCCGTCCGAGTTCTTCCGCTGACGGATGAATATGGATAATGCGCTGTAGCGGGCGGGGAATGGCAAACAGCGTGTAGCCACCGCTCGTCATTTCTCCGAGACGAGCTCCGACAGCGAGAATCAGATCGGCGGTGCGCACCCGTTCCGCCAACGCGGGATTGATTCCAATTCCGACATCGCCGCAATAGTTCGGATGCCGGTTGTCCAGCAGATCCTGTCTGCGGAAACTGCACGTCGCTGGCAGATTGTTTGATTCGATGAAGCTTCGAATATTGGCGCAGGCACTCAACGACCAGTCCCCGCCGCCCAAAATCACCAGCGGTCTGCGCGCCTGGTCCAGTAATTCCCGCAGCCGATCCATGTCTGCAACGCCGGGGTGCGCTTTAACTTTCGTGTAGGGTGCTGCGTCCATCGCCGCGGCCTGGCTTACCAGCATATCCTCGGGCAATGAGAGCACGACTGGACCTGGTCTTCCCGAAACTGCCGTATGAAAAGCGTGGCTCACATATTCTGGAATTCTGTCCGCCCGATCGATTTGAGCAACCCATTTTGCCATTTGGCCAAACATGCGGCGGTAATCCATCTCCTGGAAGGCTTCGCGCTCAACCACGTCACTGCCAACCTGCCCGATGAACAGAATCATGGGCGTAGAGTCCTGATACGCCGTATGCACGCCGATACTTGCATTTGTTGCACCAGGCCCTCTTGTGACGAAGCACAGTCCGGGACGACCGGTAAGCTTTCCGTATGCTTCAGCCATAAAAGCTGCACCGCCTTCTTGCCGGCATACGACCAAACGCATACGTTCGCGGGCGTCGTAAAAGGCGTTCAGCACATCCAGAAAGCTCTCCCCCGGTACACAGAAAGCCGTGTCCGCGCCATGAACCGCAAGCTGATCCACCAGAATTCGTCCGCCGCTTCTCAATGGCATGTTTTGAATCATGCATGCTCTCCTCTGCTCACGCGCTGAATTATACGCATGCATCAATTCTTGCCGTGCTTCGCGAATGACATTTTGCAGGTTCCGTTTGGATATAATGGCGCGCGTCTCGATATCAAAAAACGCCCGTCTTCGGTCTGCTTCTGGACCGTACGGGACACATAAGGGAGGTATGCTCATGGCCTGGTCGCAGATCTACGATCCGATGAA
Organism: Burkholderiales bacterium; assembly: GCA_035573615.1. Classification (GTDB taxonomy): domain Bacteria; phylum Pseudomonadota; class Gammaproteobacteria; order Burkholderiales; family JACQAP01; genus JACQAP01. The sequence continues at coordinate 4,652 of DATMZQ010000413.1, forward strand.
CAATGCCGTGCTCAGCACGGCACTTGCCGCACTACCTGTCATAGTCCTTCTCGGCGGTCTCGCGTTCTTCCGGTTGTCCGCGCACGTGGCAGCCCTGTTGGGATTGGCTGCGGCGCTCATCATTGCGATCTTTGTTTATGGCATGCCCGCAGAAATGGCCGGTGCATCGGCTGCCTATGGTGCATTTTTTGGATTGCTGCCGATCGGCTGGATCGTACTGAACATAATATTTTTGTATCAGCTCACGAAGGACAAGGGCTATTTCCAGATTTTGCAAGACAGCATTGCCAGTGTCACCGAAGACCGCCGTCTGCAACTCCTGCTCATCGCGTTTGCATTCGGTGCTTTTTTTGAAGGAGCCGCCGGCTTCGGGACGCCGGTCGCCGTGACCGGTGCCATTCTGATCGGCCTGGGATTTTCCCCATTGGCTGCATCCGGTCTTTCTCTCATTGCCAATACGGCGCCGGTTGCCTATGGCGCGCTGGGCACGCCGATTATTGCGCTGTCCGCTGTTACCGGGCTGGACCTGCTGCAGTTATCAGCGATGGTCGGCCGCCAATTGCCGTTCTTTTCGCTGCTGGTGCCATTTTGGCTGATCTGGGCCTTCGCGGGCTGGCGTGGCATGAGAGAAATCTGGCCGGCCATTTTGGTAACCGGTGTCAGCTTCGCGATCCCGCAATTCCTCATTTCGAATTTTCATGGCCCGTGGTTGGTGGATGTCGGCGCAGCCATTATTTCAATGGCATGCCTGACACTATTTCTGCGTGTATGGAAACCGAAAACCATATGGAGAACCACGGCACTCAAGGGACACAGGGAAGAAGGCTCTGCTGCTGCTGGCGCTCAACCCGTGCAAGCCAGAAAACATGATCGTGCGGCGGTAATGCGGGCCTGGACGCCGTGGATCGTCTTGTCAGTGTTCGTTTTCCTGTGGGGAATACCGCAAGTAAAGATTCTGCTCAACGGCGGCGATGCAAAGGCGAAAATAGAATATGCGTGGAACGGCTACACCAAGATCGACGTCCCGGTTCCGGGGCTCAATGACATGGTGCAGAAAGTGCCTCCGGTAGTCGCGAAGCCTTCCACCGAAAAAGCGGTTTACAGCCTGAACTGGTTATCTGCAACCGGATCCGGAATTCTGATTGCGGCACTGATTGCTGGCTTTTATATGCGCTATTCGTTCACGGATCTGCTGCGCAAGTACTGGCAGACAATCGTGCTGGTGAGATTTTCACTGCTGACGATTGCCGCAATGCTGGCCCTGGGCTTTACGACCCGCTATTCGGGAACGGATGCCACCATGGGATTGGCGTTTGCTCATACCGGGGCGCTGTATCCGTTCTTCGGCACATTACTGGGATGGCTCGGGGTGGCGTTGACCGGATCCGATACGGCTTCCAACGTGCTGTTTGGCGGGTTGCAAAAAATCACGTCGGAACAGCTTGGCCTGAATCCGAATCTCATGGCGGCGGCAAATAGCTCCGGCGGCGTCATGGGTAAGATGATCGATGCGCAGTCCATTGTCGTGGCATCGACGGCCACTCGCTGGTACGGGCATGAAGGCGACATACTGCGGTACGTGTTCTCCCACAGCATCGTGCTCGCCATGCTCGTTGGCGGGCTGGTCATGCTGCAGGCATATGTATTTCCGTTCATGCAGGTAATGCCCATCGCTCCATAACGGGTGAACGTAAAAAAAAGCCCACCATCAGGTGGGCTTTTTTGTTACTGGACCGGCTCAACTGGCTGCTTTTTGTTCTTCGGCAACCGCCTTCATGGACAGTCGCAGCCGGCCTTTTTCGTCCGCTTCGAGTACTTTGACGCGCACAGCCTGACCTTCCTTCAAATAATCGGCAACGCTATTGACCCGTTCATTGGCAATCTGCGAAATGTGCAGGAGTCCATCTTTACCGGGCAGGACGCTGACAATTGCACCGAAGTCCAGGAGCTTTAATACCGTGCCGTCATAAATGCGCCCGACTTCGACCTCCGCCGTAATTTCCTCGATGCGGCGTTTGGCTGCTTCGCCGCCCTCTGACGATACGCACGCAATAGTCACGGTGCCATCGTCATTGATATCGATCGTTGTTCCTGTTTCTTCAGTAATGGCTCTAATGACTGCACCGCCCTTGCCGATCACGTCCCGAATTTTTTCGGGTTTGATCTTCATGGTTATCATGCGCGGCGCGTACGCAGACAATTCGGAACGCGCTGTAGACAGCGTCTCTCTCATGATACTCAGGATGTGCAGGCGACCTTCCTTGGCCTGGTGCAAGGCGACGTTCATGATCTCTTTGGTAATGCCCTGGATTTTGATGTCCATCTGCAGGGCGGTAACGCCGTTCTCCGTACCGGCTACCTTGAAATCCATGTCACCAAGGTGATCTTCATCGCCAAGAATATCTGTAAGCACAGCAAAGCGATTGCCTTCCTTGATCAGTCCCATCGCAATACCCGCGACGTGCGCTTTGAGCGGCACGCCCGCATCCATCAGCGCCAGGCAACCACCGCACACTGAGGCCATCGAACTTGAACCATTGGATTCCGTGATTTCCGACACGACGCGCATCGAATAAGAAAATTCCTCGGGCGCCGGCAATACCGCTAGCAACGCGCGCTTGGCAAGGCGCCCATGCCCCACCTCGCGACGCTTCGGAGTGCCTACGCGGCCGGTTTCACCGGTCGAATAAGGAGGGAAATTGTAGTGGAGCATGAACCGCTCGGAATATTCGCCCTGGAGGGCATCGATGATTTGCTCATCGCGGGCGGTCCCTAAAGTAGCTACGGCCAGCGCCTGGGTTTCCCCGCGGGTAAAGAGCGCGGAGCCATGCGCGCGGGGAAGTACGCCAGCACGAATGGTGATCGGCCTGACTGTGCGTGTGTCGCGGCCATCGATGCGCGGTTCGCCATTAAGGATCTGTGTGCGTACGATACGGGCTTCAATATCGCTGAAGATTGACTTAACCAGGTTGACCTGAGCGGTATCCGAGTTGTCCGGTGCTGCGTCCGTCAATACCTTGCCGCGAACGGCATCGATCTTTTCAGTGCGCGCCTGTTTTTGCCGAAGACTGTAAGCCTGGCGCAATTCAGCTTCGGCTATTGCGGCGATCCGTTCAACCAATGCAGATTCTTTTTGCGGGGGCGGCAATTCCCAGAGCGGCTTGCCGACCTCGTCGGCCAGTTCGTTGATGGCGTTGATCACCAGCTGCATTTGCTGGTGACCGAAGACCACGGCACCCAGCATCACCTCTTCAGGCAGTTCCAGCGCCTCGGATTCGACCATCAATACCGCCTGGCTGGTACCTGCTACAACCAGATTGAGCTGCGAAGTTTTCAGTTCGGTTGCAGTCGGATTGAGAACATATTCGCCGTTCAAATATCCTACACGCGCCGCCCCGATGGGACCATCGAAAGGAATGCCGGATATGGCCAACGCCGCCGACGCTCCAATCATGGCTGGAATATCAGAATCTACTTCATTGTTGGAAGATACAACGGTCGCGATGACCTGAATTTCGTTGTAAAAACCTTCGGGGAACAGCGGACGAATCGGGCGATCAATCAAGCGGGACGTTAGGACTTCTTTTTCCGACGGACGGCCTTCTCGTTTGAAGAATCCGCCCGGGATCTTGCCTGCGGCATACGTTCTTTCCTGATAATCCACCGTCAGAGGGAAGAAATCCTGACCCGGCTTGACATCCTTTCTGCCAACGACGGTTACCAGTACCACGGTATCGTCCATGTTCACCACTACGGAGCCGTGCGCCTGCCGCGCGATTTCTCCGGTCTCGAGCGTCAAAGAATGGCGCCCGTAGTTCATGGTTTTTCTGGTGACGTTCAAGAGAATTCCTTTTGCATGCCGCAACGCCGGGGAGCGGTTCGCTCCGGCCAGCAAGTGTTTCGATATGATGGAGCCGACTTCATTGTCTGCTCCTTAAATTACTCGGACTGAAACCGTCCGGGACATGCGCCGAGATTTTCGACTACTTGCGCAGTCCGAGGCGGTCCAGCAAGGTGCGGTAACGATCCCGGTCCGAGCGTCGCAGGTAATCCAGCAGTTTGCGGCGGCGGCTCACCATTCTCAACAGCCCACGGCGAGAATGATGGTCCTTCACGTGATCTTTGAAATGACCTGTTAGATCGTTAATTCGCGCAGTAAGTAACGCGACTTGTACTTCCGGGGAACCGGTGTCGGCCTTTGCCCGTTGATGGTCCTGCAGAATCTGCGCCTTTTGGCTCGTCGAAATCGACATCACCCAGTCTCCGAAAGAAAGGGCGGTATTTTACCTTCGGACTCCCGGAGTATCCAAGTATTTTAGGGGCTTAATCGAGCGCCGCCGGCTTTTCGGAGGGTTTTCGCACCTGTGATACCAGGCGCTTCGCGGCCAGCAATCCGTCGTTAGTGCTTTCGCCGATCCCGATGAAGTTTCCCGCCAAATCATAGAGTCTGAAGACCCCCGGACCACCACCGGCGCTCGGGACGCCAAGGCCATTAATGATGCGCCGGGTCGTTTCCGCCGGGAGATGCAAAGCAGGAAGAAATTCAACCAGCCGGTCTACCGGCAATAGCCGGGCACGGCGGGAAGATTCATTCATCTCGGTCAAGCTTTCCAGATCTATGGCATTGGTCACAGTCAGATCGCGGATTCCTGTGCGGCGCAGAGACCCTAGATAACCGCCACACCCCAATGCCTTGCCAATGTCTTCGGCCAGTACACGGATGTAGGTTCCCTTGCTGCAGTCTACCGTTATGGTGATCGTATGGCTTGTAACGTCAATAGCTTGCAGTCGCTTTATAATAATCTTTCTAGGTTCTCGGACCACCGTTTTGCCGGCGCGAGCGTACTTGTAGAGCGGCGTGCCATGCTTTTTTAGCGCGCTATGCATGGGCGGAACTTGTTCGGTTACGCCGATAAATGAGGCAAGCACATTTTCCAGTCGGCTGGCAGTAAAGTTTGGTTCTGCGCAAGCCTCCAGGATTCCCTCGGCGTCTCCCGTCGAACTTACAAGGCCAAGCCGTATGGACGCTTCATATGCCTTGTCCGCGTCAAGTAACGCGTGGGAAAACTTGGTGGCTTCACCCAAACAAATAGGCAATAAGCCCGTCGCCAGAGGGTCCAGTGTTCCCGTATGTCCAGCCTTGGACCACGAGAACAAGCGACGCACGCGTTGCAGAGCAACGTTAGATGACAGGCCGGCGGGTTTGTCGAGCAATAGCACGCCGTGATCCATGGCCTTTCAGATTGGTCCCGACAGGATTGTCATGGCTTGCCTTCTTCGCCGGGGTGCGATGCGATTGCATCGTCGATCAATGTAGAAATCCGTACGCCCCGCTCCACTGATTCGTCATAGATGAAGCGAAGCTCCGGAACTATTCGAAGTTTTAGTCCTTTAGCGAGCTGCGATCGCAAGAATCCGGAAGCATGCTCTAATCCGCCTATGGTCCTGGCGACGCTTTCCGGACCGCCGAGAGTCGTAAAAAATACCTTGGCGTAGTGATAATCGCTGCTGATCTCCACTCCAGTGAGGGTCAGCATGACGACTCTCGGATCCTTGACTTGCGTGCGAATCAGCTCGGCAAGATCTTTCTGAATCTGGTCTGCGATACGGGCAAGCCTGGAAGGATTTTTTGCCATCTGCTGAACCGTTCAGAAGTGAAAGCTTGACGCGGCATGATTTTCGATGCCGCCGCTGACATGCAATCGGCGTTACAGGCTGCGGGCTACTTCGACCACTTCGTAAGCTTCCACTTGATCGCCAACCTTCAAATCATCGAAGTTCTTTACGGAAAGACCACACTCGAATCCCGCTTTAACTTCCCGCACGTCGTCCTTGAATCGTTTCAATGAATCGAGCTCTCCGGTGTGCGCCACGACATTGTCCCTGAGCACGCGGATGAGGGAACCGCGTCGGATCAAGCCTTCAAGAACATAGCACCCTGCCACCGTCCCAACCTTCGAAATCTTGAACACTTGACGAATCTCTACCAGACCGAGAATGTTTTCCTTCTTTTCGGGGGCAAGCATGCCCGAAAGCGCGGATTTCACTTCATCCACGGCTTCATAAATGATGTTGTAATAGCGAAGGTCGATGCCATGGGCTGCAACCAATTTTCTGGCCGTCGCATCCGCCCTGGTGTTGAAGCCAATGATGACTGCATTGGAAGCCAAAGCCAGATTGACGTCTGATTCAGTAATCGCGCCGACTCCCGCGTGCACGATGTTTACCTTGACCTCTGCAGTGGACAATTTTTCGAGCGACTGGGACAAGGCCTCGTAGGAACCCTGCACGTCCGCCTTGATGATCAAGGACAATGCTTTAGCTTGACCAGTCGTCATCTGGTCGTACACGCCTTCAAGCTTCGCCGTTTGCTGCTTGGCCAGCTTGACCTCACGGAACTTCCCTTGACGGAACAGCGCGATTTCCCGCGCCTTGCGTTCATCCCCGAGAGCGATCATTTCTTCGCCTGCCAGAGGAACGTCTGACAGCCCTTGAATCTCAACCGGGATGGACGGCCCGCCTTCCTGTATCTGATGACCGGCCTCATCCAGCATGGCGCGCACGCGTCCAAATACCGCGCCGGCGAGCACGACGTCGCCACGCTTTAGCGTGCCGGATTGAACCAGAATGGTCGCTACCGGGCCGCGCCCTTTATCGAGCTTTGATTCAATCACGACGCCGCGAGCGGGAGCATCTTTCGGCGCCTTCAATTCCATGACTTCCGCTTGCAACAATATGCGCTCAAGGAGTTCGTCGATGCCTTGGCCGGTTTTCGCAGACACGTCCTGAAACATGGCATCGCCGCCCCATTCCTCCGGTACAACTTCGTGCGCGGCCAGTTCCTGCCTGATTTTCTCTGGATTAGCTTCCGGTTTATCGATCTTGTTGACCGCTACGAGCACCGGTACCTTGGCGGCTTTGGCGTGATTGACTGCTTCGAGCGTCTGCGGCATTACGCCGTCATCGGCTGCAACAACCAAAACCACCAAATCGGTAACCTTGGCTCCGCGCGCACGCATCGCTGTAAAAGCCTCGTGACCTGGCGTATCCAGAAACGTGATCATGCCGCGTGGCGTGTTCACGTGGTAGGCGCCAATGTGTTGCGTGATGCCGCCGGCCTCTCCGCTGGCTACGCGAGTGCGTCGAATGTAGTCGAGCAGTGATGTCTTGCCATGGTCGACGTGGCCCATCACCGTTACGACTGGGGCTCGCGGTTCAGCGACGACATCGTGTTTTTCGCCTTCGTCAGCCAGAAATGATTCGGGATCGTCGAGCTTCGCCGGTTTGGCAATGTGCCCCATCTCCTGAACCACAATCATCGCCGTTTCCTGGTCGATCACCTGGTTGATGGTGACCATGCTGCCCAGCTTCATCAGCACCTTGATAACTTCCGCTGCTTTCACAGACATCTTCTGCGCAAGGGCCGCGACCGTAATGGTCTCGGGTACCAACACTTCGCGAATAACGGGATCCGGCGCTGTAAAAGTTTGCTCTGGAGCGACGGTTTCGGTCTTGTGCCGGCCTCCTCGACCCGAGCGGGTATGCCAGCTCTGCGCTCCTCCGGTCACGTCCCCGCGTGTCTTGAGCCCCCTTCTTTTTGCCGATTCATCCTTCCAGGCATCCGGCTTCTTCGCTGGTTTTGGCTTGGCCGCCTTTTCGCTGGGCTTGGCCGCTGGCTTGTGCAGAGTACCTTCAGTGGTTATTTTTTTTGGCTCTTCCGCAGCCTTGGCGACTGGTGCAACAGCGACTGGCTCTGCTTGTACGACCGGTGGTTCGGCTTCCTTGGTAGATTTGCGCTTGCGCTGTTGCTTCTGCGCGGCTTCTGCGGTTTGCCGGGCAATCAATTCTGCCTGCTTGCGCGCCTCTTCCTCCCTTAGTGCCGTTTGTTCGGCGTTGACATTGGGTGGCGTAGCCGGTGTAGCGGGCGCCGGAGGAGGCGCCAGATCCACATCATGAACAACGTTCTCTGCGGTTTCCGAGGCGGTATCGCGTTTTACGAGGACGCGTTTCTTTTTTACCTCGACCTGGATCGTACGTGCCTTGCCGGTGCTGTCTGATTTCTTGATCTCGCTGGTTTGCCGGCGGGTCAGGGTAATCTTGTTTTTCGTGTCCTTGGCACCGTGGACACGGCGCAGATAATCCAGCAACTGGGTCTTATCGTGTTCGGTGAGAACTGTATCGTCGGCAAGCGATTTGCCGATACCCGCGGCCTGCAATTGCTCGAGGAGCATCGCGGATGCCAATCCCAATTCCTTTGCAAACTGAGCAACGTTCATTTGCGCCATAAGTTGTTACCCCTGACTTGCAGCAAACCACGGTGCGCGCGCCGTCATAATCAATTGTTTGGCGCGCTCCGAGTCAATGCCAGTCAATTCGATCAAATCA
>DATMZQ010000414.1:0-2913 GCA_035573615.1 Burkholderiales bacterium
CACGACCTGGCGCGCCTCCGTGCGTGATGAGCCGAAACCCATGCGATAGGCGACGGTGTCCAGACGGCTCTCCAGCATCTGCAGGAGCGCCTCGCCGGTGACTTCCTTGGCGCGCGCGGCCAGCTTGTAGGTGTTGCGGAATTGGCGCTCGAGCATTCCGTAAATACGGCGGATCTTCTGCTTTTCCCGCAGTTGCGTGCCGTAGTCGGAACGGCGCAGGTTTTTCTGTCCGTGCTGGCCAGGAGCATACGCGCGGCGCTCGATCGAGCACTTGTCGCTGAAGCATTTCTCGCCTTTCAGGAACAGCTTTTCGCCTTCGCGGCGGCACTGTCGGCACTTCGGGTCTAGATTCCTTGCCACAGTTTATCTCCTTGGGATCAGATACGGCGCTTCTTGGGCGGACGGCAGCCGTTGTGCGGAACCGGCGTGACATCCGAGATGCTGGTGATCTTGAACCCGACCGAATTCAATGCACGAACCGCGGATTCGCGGCCCGGGCCGGGGCCCTTGATGCGCACTTCCAGATTCTTTACGCCGCACTCCTGTGCGGCACGACCCGCTTGTTCTGCCGCAATCTGGGCTGCGAACGGGGTGGACTTGCGTGAACCCTTGAAACCCGCAGCCCCGGAGGTTGCCCAGGACAGCGCATTTCCCTGACGATCGGTGATCGTGACAATGGTGTTGTTGAAGGACGCGTGAATGTGGGCGATGCCTTCTGCCACGTTCTTCTTGACCTTCTTGCGGACCCTTGCTGCCGGGGCGGTTGCTTTTGCCATGTTGGAGAATCCCTGAGCTCTGTTCGTTTACTTCGCTGCTGGTGCCGGAGTCGCGCCGCCGCTGCGCTGAATCGCCTTGCGCGGTCCCTTGCGTGTGCGCGCGTTGGTGCGGGTACGCTGACCGCGCGCCGGCAAACCGCGGCGATGCCTTGTGCCGCGGTAGCAGCCCAGGTCCATCAACCGCTTTATGCTCATCGTAACCTCGCGGCGCAGGTCTCCCTCGACGGTGAACTTCGCAACCTGCTCGCGCAGCTTCTCCATGTCGTTGTCCGACAGATCCTTCATCTTGATCGAACCCTTGATGCCGGCGGCGGCGCAAATGGCGCGCGAGCGGGCGCGGCCGATGCCGTAGATCGAGGTCAGCGCGATTACCGCATGCTGATGGTTGGGAATGTTTACACCGGCGATACGAGCCATATGTCGTCCTGCGTCCTGTAAGTTATAGGTGCGTTTGCGCCGGTTAACCCTGGCGTTGCTTGTGCCGCGGATCCGTGCAGATCACGCGCACAACGCGATTGCGCCGGACAATCTTGCAGTTCCGGCACATCTTCTTGACCGATGCTTGTACTCTCATTTTCTGCTTCCTCTGTCTGCCATTCGTGGCGCCCTGTGCCCGGCCCTACTTCGCGCGGAAAACGATACGCGCGCGTGTCAAATCGTAAGGCGTCAAATCCACCGTGACTTTGTCGCCCGGCAAGATCCGGATGTAGTGCATCCGCATTTTTCCGGAAATGTGTCCCAGTACCACATGGCCGTTCTCCAGCTTCACGCGAAACGTCGCATTAGGCAGGGTTTCCAGAATTTCTCCCTGCATCTGAATGGTTTCTTCCTTGGCCATGCTCCTCCGCTACCGAGTCGGGAACATCCCGCCCTTGAAGTTTGCCTTCTTGAGCAGGCTCTCGTACTGGTGCGACATAACGTACGCCTGCACCTGAGCCATGAAATCCATGGTCACGACCACAATGATCAGCAGACTCGTACCGCCGAAATAGAACGGTACATTCCATTTCACGATCAAAAACTCCGGCAACAGGCACACCAGCGTGACGTAAATTGCACCGGCCAGGGTCAGCCGCATGGTGATTTTCTCGATGTACTTTGCGGTCTGATCACCGGGGCGGATTCCCGGAACAAACGCACCGCCTTTCTTCAGGTTCTCTGCGGTTTCCTTGGGATTGAACACCAGGGCCGTGTAGAAGAAGCAAAAGAAAATAATCGCCGATGCATACAACAATACGTAAATCGGCTGGCCGGGATGCAACGTGCCACTGATGTCGCGCAGCCAGGTCATGCTCTCGTTGCTGCCAAACCAGCCGGCCAGCGTGGCCGGGAACAAGATAATGCTGGAGGCAAATATCGGCGGAATCACGCCCGACATATTCAGCTTCAACGGCAGATGCGAACTCTGCCCGCCATATACTTTTCTTCCAACCTGCCGCTTCGCGTAGTTCACCAGTATCTTGCGCTGGCCACGCTCCACGAACACCACGAAACCGGTCACCAGTATCGCGCCCACCAACAGGAGCAGAACCAGAGGAATTGAAAATGCCCCCGTGCGCGCCAGCTCCAGCGTGCCGCCGATCGCCCGCGGAAAGCCTGCCGCAATCCCGGCGAAAATGATCAGCGAAATCCCGTTGCCTATGCCCCGCTCGGTGATCTGCTCACCCAGCCACATCAGGAACATTGTTCCCGTTACCAGTGTCACCACCGTCGTGAAACGGAACGCGAGTCCCGGATCGATCACCAGCCCGCGCTGCGATTCCAGCGCGATCGCGATTCCCAACCCCTGGAAAGTCGCCAGGAACAGCGTGCCGTAGCGCGTGTACTGCGTAATCTTGCGGCGGCCTGCCTCGCCTTCCTTTTTCAGCGCTTCGAGCGTCGGCGAAACCACGGTCAGCAGCTGCATGATAATCGAGGCGGAAATATAAGGCATGATCCCCAGCGCGAAGATGGTGAATCGCGACAGCGCACCACCCGAGAACATGTTGAACATGTCCAGGATGCCGCCCTTCTGCGCCTTGAACAGTTCTGCGAGCTGTACCGGGTCGATCCCGGGCACCGGAACGTGCGCGCCGATGCGGTACACGATCAACGCGCCCAGCAGAAACAGCAAACGGCGCTTGAGATCGCCGAATTT
>DATMZQ010000415.1:0-4806 GCA_035573615.1 Burkholderiales bacterium
ATTCGAATATCGGTTTGCAGGCATGCGACTGCACGGCCATTGTTTGCATAACTGCCGCAAGCCGACGCGTTGCATGGGCCCGCCGGCGTCGCGCAGTGCCGGCCGCGCCACCATCAATCCGGGTCGCGGAAAAGACCCGCAACGTTATTCGCGGGAGCCAACGACCTAGGAGCGATCCGGGACCGGATCTGCTGAACTGTTGCCCTGCTGTTTCTATGTGCACCGGCAGCACGCTTGCGCCACTCTTCAATGCAATCAGAGCCGGTACCGGGTAGACCTTCATGACAGCGCCGTTCCGAACAATGCGGCCTTCCGGAAAAAGTACCACTGGAATTCCGCTTCGCAGCAGACGAAGCACGCGCTTCATGTTCAACGGATGGTTCAGATCCAGGATCTCATGGCGGACTCTGACCAGCAACCAGCGGCGGAACGCGGTTCCGGCTTCATCGGGTGGCACGATAACCACGGGATCGCGCGGCAGGAACAACGCAAGTATGGCGGCGTCCAGGCGAGAGTGATGATTCGCGACGATCAGCAGCCGGTCGGCATGGGCAAACGGTGCCAGATCCCCCAATACACGAACGCGCAGAAGCAAACGAAGCAACACGCGTATCAAAAAAAACATTCGCACTCCAAATTCTCGAAAATGAAAAACGAAATCCGATGTTTGTGTCTTATTATTGAATCAGTTACGAACATGTCGTCCCGTTCGAAAATCGGCAAATTTCACGCTGTATTTGTCGCCTTAGAATCGGTATTTAATCCAACACATTGACTAGACAGCTAAAAAGTTAAACCTATCAGAGCGTTAGATTTGCTTTTTACATGCGTTTGGGGCTAAAGTCCACACTGGAATACTGCCTTTTCCGGGGGAAACACGAAGCGGCGGTATCTGCATCACCTCATACCATTTGCAACAGGAGAATTAAAATGGACATGATTGTCCCGCGGGAACTATTGCTTCCTGCCCCACGCTCTACTAACTCCCCTGAAACCGAATATTTCTTCTCCGAGCAATTGTCTGCGCTTTATCACGCCGAGCAGCATGCGATGTGGCTTCGATGGAACCCCGGGCCGCGACCCAACTTTAATACCGGTCTTCTTCAAGACCTTGACCGATATTGCCAATTCGTGACCCATAGCGGAGGAGCCGTCCAGCACAAGGGCGAACGCATGCCACTGGAGTATGCGGTACTAGCGTCAAAAGTGCCTGGCGTCTTCAACCTGGGAGGAGATCTGTGCCTGTTCGCGCGCCTGATCGATGCACAGGATCGACAAGGGCTACTCGAATACGGCCGCGCCTGCGTAAAAGTGCTCTACCGGAATTATCAGGGACACGGCTTACCCATTACGACCATTTCCTTGGTTCAGGGCGAATGTCTCGGAGGAGGATTCGAAGCCGCCCTTTCTTCAGACCTGATTATCGCCGAGCGACAGGCGCGCTTTGGCTTTCCGGAAATCCTGTTCAACCTGTTTCCGGGGATGGGCGCCTACTCTTTCCTGGAGCGCAAGGTTGGCAAGCAGGCGACCGAACGGCTGATATCGACTGGCAAACTGTATAGTGCCGATGATATGCTGGCGCAGGGAGTGATAGATCTGGTCGTGGACCAGGGTTGCGGCGAGACTGAAGTAGCCAATTTGATTAAGTCGCGGGGTCGCAATCGTAAGGCGTTGGCGGGTATTGCGGCTGCAAGGCGTTGCGTCCACAAGTTGGACTACGAGGAATTGCTTGGTGTAGTGGAAGTTTGGGTCGATACCGCGCTTAGCCTGACTGGCCGGGATCTCAAGCTTATGCAACGCCTGGTGTCCCGTCAGAACGAGTTGCGCCCAAGCGACCACCAGCACGACATCATCATGGCACGACAGTTACACTGATTTCTCCGGTGCGGGTCATGCGCCGGCCCGATCAACTGGGAGAACGCGGCAGCAGGCGTATATGGCGCAAGATCTTTCCGAGTATACGATTCATGAAGCGGCTGCACGCTTGGGCATCCCGCTGCAGAAATTGCGGCGATGGGATGGACAAGGGGTACTGGTAGCCCGCCGGACAGACGGAGGCCACCGGCGCTATGCGCGCGAGATCATAGACGGACTCGCCGGCTCGGCGGGCGTAACGCCTAACGACAAGGCCGATTCTGCCAAGCCCGAAACGGGACGGATGGAAGATCAGTTAGCCGCCGCCCGCCGTACATTGAAGGAGAAGCGGCGGATCATCCAGTTGTTGCTGGAGAGCGAGTCCCGCTACCGGGATCTGGTCGAAACTTCTCACGATCTGATTTGGACCACAGACGCGCTGGGCCGCTTCACATACCTGAACAACGCCTGCGTCGATTTGTTCGGTGTGCGACCAAAGGACTTGCTGGGTGGCTGCTTCTTTGAATATGAAGCCCGACCCCAGCACGTGTCGAATCGCCGGTTTCTTTCAGCGTTGCGCAAAAGCGGCGAAGTAAAGAATTATCTCACCCACCTGATTTCTACAGATGGTTCGGATCGCTGGGTCGGCATCAACGCCCGCGTTACGCACGACGAAGAGGGACGGATTGTCGGGTTGCGTGGTACCGCGCGCAATGTCACCGAACAACATCGCGCAGCATTGGAAATTGAACGTTTGGCGACTCATGATGCGCTGACCGGGTTGCCCAACCGGGTTTCCCTGCAGAAAGCGCTGGAGGCGGCTTTGGCCGACGGCGAAAAAGGCTCGGTCGCACTGCTCGACGTGGATCATTTCAAATATATCAATGACAATTTCGGGCACCGCACCGGGGATCAGTTGTTGATTGCGATCGGAGGGTTGCTAAAGGACCTGGTAAAAGAAGACGAAGGCGTCCAGGTGTTCCGGTTGGGCGGAGACGAATTCGCGATGCACCTGCCCAATGCGTTACGCAGCGACGCCGCCAAGGTCGGTGAGCGCATGCTATCGGCCCTGCGCCGCTACAAATTTCCCGTGCCTGGCCAAGGCTGTCTTTCAACGCTTACTGGTTCAGTCGGCGTGGCCACCTACCCTTTCCATGGCGCTGACGTGGCGACGCTTCTTGCGAACGTTGACATCGCGATGTATCAGGCAAAGGACAACGGTCGCAACCGTGTCCGGCTACACGACCAAAATCCGGATGATTTGCGCAGCACTCACAAGCGCGTGCACTGGGCACGCGAGTTACGCGAGATCCTGGACGACAATCGGGTCGTGCTCTATTCGCAGCCGGTGATCCGGCTCGCAGATCGAACGCCCGTACACCATGAGGTTCTGGTGCGCGTAGTGGACCGCAGTGGCGGCATTGTGCTGCCCGGAGAATTCATCGAAGTCGCCGAATCGCTCGGAATGGCGCAGGAAATCGATCTGCGCGTAGTGAGCAAAGTTATTGAAGTATTGAAGGGCTGTCGCGGCCAAAAAACGCGCTATTTTGTTAATTTGTCCCGCACCAGCATTTCCGATCCACAGTGGGTGCGGCGCTTCCACAATATGCTGGCTGCTGCGCCCATAGACCACTCCCAGCTGGTATTTGAGATCACTGAAACGGCGGCCATGTCGAGTGTCGATGTGACCCAGGAATTCATCGCCCAAATGAAGCATCTGAACTGCCGTTTTGCGCTGGACGATTTCGGTGCCGGCTTCAGTTCTTTTTATTTTCTCAAGCGTTTCGAAGTGGATTACCTGAAGATCGATGGCAGTTTTGTGCGCGAACTCGCTTCAGACAGTGCCAGCCGGCTGTTTGTGCGAGCCCTTTGCGACGTGGCGCGCGGGCTGAATAAACAAGTCATCGCAGAGTGGGTAGAGGATACAGCTGTCATGGCTATCCTCGTGGAAATGGGCGTTCAATATGGCCAGGGCTTCTTGTTTGCCCGCCCGATGCCATTTCCAGCTACAGTTTCGGAAGAGCGTCAACAACGCAAAATCAAGCGCGCCTGAATTCCGCTGCGCTGCAGTCTACCAATTCTCATTGATTAGTTTCTCGGCCCAGAACAAGCCGAGAATGGTCTTGGTATCACTGATGCGGCCGCGACGAATCCAGTCGATCGTGTCGGCCAGTGGCACGCGGAGCGTTTCTAAAAATTCTCCTTCGTCCAGTTTTGTGCTCTTGAATTCAAGCTTGCGCGCCAGAAAAAAATCTATCTGTTCGTCCGAGTAACCAACGCAGGGGTGAAACCGCCCCAATTCCCGCCATTCGGCTGCTTGATACCCGGTCTCCTCCAGCAGTTCCCGCTTGGCCGTTTCAATGGGCGGCTCATTCGGCTCTAACTTGCCTGCCGGCAACTCATAGAAATGCCTGCCCAGCGGATACCGAAATTGACGCTCCAACAGCACCGTACCATCATCGAATAACGGCAGGATGATTGCTGCGCCCGGATGCAAGACATATTCGCGTAAGGCGGTACCGCCATCCGGCAGGCTTACCTTGTCCTCATTTACTTTGAGCAGCTTGCCGCGATAGGCCGCCCGCGAGGTAATTTTCTTTTCAGTGAAATCTGAATTCACAGGGATAGCTGGATAGCGCGCTGGCATAGGGCGAGTAAGGCGCCGGGCGTAAGTCCCAGCACAATGATCGCAAGCCCGTTGACCGACATGACGGCACGGACATCGGCATACGGTTCAATCGCATGCGTGTCGGTAGGCGCGTCGAAATACATCAGCTTGACCACGCGCAAATAATAGAACGCCCCAATGACCGAAAAAAGGACCGCAGTCACCACCAGCCACACGTATCCCGTGGCCAGTGCCGCTTGCAGCACGAACAATTTCGCCCAGAAGCCCACCGTAGGCGGTATGCCAGTCATCGCAAACATGAGCAACAGCATCACGAAGGCGTA
>DATMZQ010000416.1:0-2927 GCA_035573615.1 Burkholderiales bacterium
TTCTACCTCATAGAACACTGCGCCGTATCGAAGCCACCGTGCCAAAATGAGAGGCAGCCTGCTTCCGAAACATCGATTAACGCGACCACCGGGATTTTACATCTTCAAGTCGATTGGCGATAAATCACCACTTCACCAAACTAGCTTGGCCCGGACGCCGTTTTCCAGGTAGTTGGTGTAAGCGCCAGTTAACACCCTTTGGGACCGGATGAACACGCCCGATCCACAAGAATCGTTATCCTTGGGTAAAATTGGGCCGGATCGGAGAGTCAGATGGAACCTGCTATTAGCCCTTTACTTTTTGCGGCACTGCTCTTCGTCGGTATGCTTGGCCTGCTGGAAATCGGCCGTCGTGTTGGCATCAGGCGCAAGCCGAAAGAGTCGGAAGGCGAGCGGGCCAGTCTGGGTACCATCGAGGGCGCGATGTTTGCCCTGTTTGGATTGGTGGTGGCGTTTACGTTCTCGGGTGCGGCATCGCGTTTCAATGAGAAACGGACGCTAATCGCCGAGGAAGCTAACACCATCGAAACCGCATATCTCCGGTTGCAGTTATTGTCGCAAGAAGCGCGGCCCGAACTGCAAGAGTTGTTTCGAGGATATGTTGACTCTCGATTGCAAACCTATCGCAAGCTGCCAAACATGGAGGCCGCTAAGATCGAGATGGCTCGATCCAAAAAGTTCCAGGAAGAGATTTGGACAAAAGCAATTGCCGCTACACGGCTTCCGAACTCCCATCCTGACGTAGGTAAGCTCCTGCTGCCCGCGCTAAACGACATGATCGACATTACTACGATTCGTGCGATGGCGCTGCAAACCCACCCGCCAAACATCATCTATGCACTGTTGTTCAGCCTCGGTCTTATTTGCTCCCTGCTGGCTGGGTATCGAATGGCAATTGGCCAGCACCGGAGTTGGCTCCATATCCTGAGTTTCGCGGTCATCACGGTCATCATCGTATATGTGATCATTGATGTTGAATACCCACGGGCCGGTTTGATCCGCCTCCAAGCGTTTGATCAACTGTTGGTCAATGTTCGCGAAGGCATGAAGTGAAGAGAACGGGATGCGAGCTAAACCATGGCTCGTAAAAAGTTAGCGTCGATCGGTGAAACATCGCCATTTCACCAACTACTTAGGCTCGCCGCCAGATAGTTCGTGTAATCGACTGTTAACAACAATTGAACGCCAAAAGTCCCGTTCGGGTAGGAGCATAGTATTCATACTGTTGTAGTGATGCTTCGCCGAGCCGTATTAAAGGCCCTTCTGGCAAAGTAAGCGCCAAAAACCAGCAGTCACACAACAAAGCCAAACTTCATTGAGCTGGATGATTGCAGTGGATATTCGGCGAGAATGCTCCGGAAGACTGGACGAAAAAAATCAGCGCTGGCAAGCCCAAGGGGTTAGCAACTGAAGAGATGCGGGGATCGATTTCATGTGTATCCGGAAAGATAGGCCCAACGATTTCGAGACCGTTACTTTGCCTTTCCGGCAACTCAATCAGGGATTACTTACTACACTGTCGCTGGAGCCACAAGGGACCTCGTAGAGATAGATCGTCTCTCCCGCACGTGCCAACGGTTTACAGGCCGACAGCCATTGAAAAGCGTCACGATGAGAGCCACCTAGGAACGCGTCTCCAGTCTCAACTATTCGCACGCTTGCTGCGACCCATCCTTTGGGTCGCTGATAGGGATCCAGGCTCTCGAATGGTGGAAGGCCAGACCGTTTGAAATCATTATTTCCGAAGACGCCGAGTGTTACATGCTGAATCTTGCGCTCGCCGAGCAGTCGCGCCAGTCGCGCCACATCCTGACCGCAATCGTAGTCACAACCCCACATCAATATTTTTTGTGGTTGCCTCCCGGCCAATTCGTTGAAGTAAGTCACGTAGTCCGGATGTACATGGGAAGTTACCAGTAGGTGCCACGCTAGCAGTCCGGCCAGCGCTACGCGGCCTTGCAAGCCCCATCTCTCGCGCTGCTCGTAGATTTTCGCCGCACCGTATGCTGCCATCACGGACAGAAAGGGATAGATGCAGAGTATGTGTCTGACCCCGTAGTTCACTCTCACGGGAAAGGTCGCAACAAGAATCGCGACTATGCACGCACCCGGCGCGGCTAGTTGCCAATTGCGTTCTTTTAAACCGCGCATCAGGCTTAGGAATAAGCCAAGAACTCCCAACAGAAGGAATGCCAGCGGCGTCTTAACACCGATCGCTACGATGAAGAAGTACCACCATCCCGTCTGACGAATCTCGCCTAGGAGGTACGATGGGCGCCCTAACACGGCACCGCTGCGTATACTCGCAGTTACTCCCTTAAAAAACGCTGGGGCTGGTATGGGCTTATCAACCGCAAAGTAAAGGAGGCGCTTGACGGCCTGGGGCACGTGGAGGGCGTGGATGTCCTGCCCGGGGTTTAGGAAAACAGTCTTCAGAGGAGCGACGGAAAACCTGTACCCGCCCCAAAAGATCACGAAGAATGTAAGGACTATCCAGACCGCCTGCCGGAAATAGAGACGCCATTCGCGACGCTGATTAGTACCTATCCAACAAAGGACAATCGCGACCCAACAAGCGGGCAAAAACAGCAGTGCGGTGAATTTCGATAACAAAGCGAGTGCAGTGAGAACCCCGAAAAGTATCGAGTTCTGCATTGACGGAAGATCCAGCCAACGCACGAACATGAACGCGCTCCCCGCAATGAGAACGCCAACCGGCATATCGGTATATGCAAAGCCTGCAAAGGCCAAAATAGCCGGCAAGCTGGTAAAGAAGAAGACACCGAGCAAACCTGCAACGTTGCCGTCGATCCTGCGACCCCAAAAGAAAACAATGGCGACGCCGAATGCAAAGAATGGAAGCATGCTGAGGCGAGCCAACGCAAGGGTGCGCCAATACCTGCCCCCCTCATAGAAAATCTCATTGC
>DATMZQ010000417.1:0-4026 GCA_035573615.1 Burkholderiales bacterium
CACCAGGTCGTACTGCTTGGCTTTGAGCCGGGAAATAACATCCGAGACAGACCCCATGGTCGACGGGTGCATGATGGCTTCGCGCCACGCCCGATGGTTGGTCGGGATGACATCCTTTACCGCGGGGTGCCAGCGGGCAATTTCCTGGAAGTTTTCATCGATTGCCCAATCGAATTCGATCTGCGGGTGAGCAAGCGTCGCGTCACTCAGCGCCGGGAGCGCGTGGATCAGATCCCCCATGGACGTCAGCTTAATTAACAGGACTCTCTTCATTTTTCCTTGAAAAGAGTCTCTTGAGGAACGCGCTGAAACGATGCCGCGACAGGTGACCCCGACGCGCCTCGTCGGACGTGACATAGTTGAGTTGTACCGACCGCCGTTCGCCAATGTAAATCTCGTGCCCGTGCCAGCAATCGGGTGTGACCTTGAAAATCACGCAATGCCCTGCCTCAGGCGAAATTTCTGCAGCATATGGAGTGAGGTCCCTGTTGTTGTACAGGAGTCGCAGCCTGCCGCCGGAAGCCGTCCATCCCGGATTTAAGTAGAGCAGCAGGGTGACGAGCTTGGACTTCGAATCGGTGTGAATGTCACCATCCTTGGTATCCGTGTGACCGCGCAATGTAATCATCGCCGGCTTGTCGCTGAGATCCATACCGAGGCGCTCACCGATTAACTCGCGCAATTCGGTGCTATGCATTTCCTCCATCAGCGCTGCAAAGGTACCCGAGCTGGACACGGCATCGAGCGGCACGCTTCCCCGCTTGGGAACAACGGGAAAGCTCTTGACCACGTCCGCGAGCGCTTCCGGAACAATGAAGTTGTCGATGATGAGATGTGGATACGGTTCCGCGATGACAGCCGCCTTTTTTAGGGCATCGGCGTTGATGACTTTCCAGGAATGGGGCGGGGCCAAAGGGATTCCTTTCTGATTACGAAATCAGCGAGAGCCGTATTTTACGCCCTGCATCGATTGCTTTCGGCCTCTCATGCGGGTCAGGAACCTTGGCGCTAAGCCGCGTATCCTACTGAGACATGAAACGCGACCGTGGAAATGCCGCGTAGAATTGCGGGTCGAATACTGCAAATGTAGGTGAAAAGGCATCAACGATGGACGTAGGAAAGAAATTCACGCTGTTCGCCATTGTTCTGGCACTGACCGCTCTGGCAGCGGGCATCTATGCCGGATGGAGCCGCCCCATAGCGCCGGCCGATATAAATTTTATCGGTGTCAAAGGCGACCGGTTCCATATGTCGTCCTTCAAAGGCAAGGTCGTTCTGGTCAATTTCTGGGCGACGTCCTGCACAGTTTGTATCGGTGAAATGCCGAAGATGGTGCAAACCTATCAGAAGTACCGTGATCAGGGGCTCGAAACGGTTGCGGTCGCGATGTCCTATGATCCGCCCGACCGCGTGTTTGCTTATGCGCAACAGAACAAATTGCCGTTCCACGTGACTCTGGATATTTTCGGCACGGCCATGCACGCCTTTGGCGGCATACGCGGGACCCCGACTACTTTTCTGGTAGATCGCCGTGGCAATATCGTGAAACGGTTCGAAGGCGAACCGGATTTCGCGGAACTCGGCGAACTGATTGAGAAAGAGCTGCTGAAAGCTTAAACATGTCCGGAACGGGACATGCGGCTTGACTTTTACCGAGATCAGCTTACGCCAGCTTCGTGAGCCTGCTGGTCAGCATGATAGCTCGAACGCACAAGCGGCCCGCACGCGGCGTGACGGAACCCCATGGCCAGGGCTTCCTGCTCAAATTGCTCAAAGCGCGCGGGCTCGACGTAGCGCAGCACCGGCAAATGACCGCGCGTAGGTTGCAGATACTGCCCTAACGTAAGCATCTCGACGTCATGTTCACGAAGATCGCGCATGACTTGCAGGATCTCCGCGTCGGTTTCGCCCAGCCCCAGCATCAATCCTGATTTGGTCGGAATGTCCGGACAAACTTGCTTAAAGTCCCGCAGTAGCTTGAGCGAATGCAGGTAGTCGGCTCCAGGGCGAGCCTGTTTGTACAGCCGCGGGACGGTTTCAAGGTTATGGTTCATTACGTCCGGCGGATGGGCAAACAACCTGTCCAGGGCGATTGTCATGCGGCCGCGAAAATCAGGCACGAGAATCTCAATGCGCGTTTGCGAAGACATTTTTCGCACGGCGCGGATGCACTCGGCAAAATGTTGCGCGCCGCCGTCGCGCAGGTCGTCCCGGTCGACGCTGGTGATCACGACATACTTGAGTTTCATCGCCGCAATGGTCCGCGCGAGATTGCCCGGCTCTTGCGAGTCGGGCGCCAACGGCCGGCCATGGGCGACATCGCAAAATGGACAGCGGCGCGTACACAAGTCGCCGAGGATCATGAAGGTTGCCGTGCCTTTGCCGAAGCATTCGCCAATGTTGGGACATGAAGCTTCTTCGCACACCGTGTGCAAATTATGTTCGCGTAAGGCTTGCTTGATCTCCTGAAAGCGCGGACTACCCGGTGCTTTGACGCGTATCCAATCCGGCTTTTTGAGTGGAATGATTGGAACGATCTTGACCGGATTGCGGCCAGTCTTTTGTTCACCGGTCTGTCGTTCGCTTTTGGTAGGTGTAGTCACTGAAGTTGAGCGCCAAGTTTTTCCAGCAATCTGTCCGCAATGATTGGAGCGGATTCACGAATGCCCAGCGCGCGAAGTTGGGTAACTTCGAGTGCAGGGTAACCGCAGGGGTTGATGGTACTGAAGGGGGTCAGGTCCATGTCGACGTTCAGGCTGAGCCCGTGATAGCAGCAGCCATTGCGTACCCGCAGTCCCAGGGCGGCCACTTTCGCCTCAGCAACATATACGCCTGGTGCATTGTCGCGACCAGTTGCTTCCAAGCCATAATCACGCAGCAATTCTATCACCGCCTGTTCCAGCTTCCGCACGAGAGCGCGCACGCCAAGATGGCGACGCCGCAGATCGAGCAGCGTGTAGACCACCACCTGCCCCGGTCCGTGATAGGTAATCTGACCGCCGCGATCAGTCTTGACGAGCGTGATGCCATTGTCCGTGCGTGGCAGGTGCTCAGGCTTTGCCGAGACGCCAAGCGTATACACCGGCGGATGCTCGACTTGCCAGAACTCATCGGGCGTCGTTGCATCGCGCGTGAGCGTAAAAGCTTTCATTTGCTGCCATACGGACTCGTAGTCGCGCAAGCCGAGCCGCCTGATGGTGAACGGTGAACGGTAAACGGCAAACGGTAAAACTGAGTCAGCCGGCTTGGTAACTGGCTCTGCCTGCGGAGAATTGGCTATTTCGTTGTTCACGACCGTACCTTTTCATCGAAACCAGTCACTGTTAACCGATCACCGATCACCGATTTTAGAGCACCATGACCACGGAAGGATGATCGCAAAGATCGCGATACAGGGCGTCGAGCTGTTCACGAGACGTTGCGAGTACCGTGCACGTGACGCTCAAATAGTTGTTCTTCTTGCTGGTGCGCATTTCCACCGTCGATGCATCGAAATCGGGTGCATGGCGCTGCACCACTTCCACGATGCTTTGCACCAGCCTGGGCTGGCGCCTTCCCATGATCTTGATGGGAAAGTCGGTGGGATATTCAATCAATGACTCTGGTGGCATGTTCAGCCATTCGCATGACCTGGTTCTTGTAATCCTGGTAAAGCGCATACATTCTGGAGAACACGTGACCCGGCTTACCCTTGCCGACCGGCTTGTCATCCAGCTGCGTTACTGCGAGCACTTCCTTGGTGGAAGAAGTCAGCCATATCTCCTCTGCACCGCGCAATTCGGATTCCGGAATTTCTCGTACCTCATGGCGAAAACCATTCGCGCGCGCCAATTCGAGTACTACGTCATAGGTGATGCCCGGCAATATCAGGTGGTTTTTGGGCGGAGCCAACAGAATTCCGTCATTGACCACGAAAATATTGCTAGCCGCCCCCTCGGTCATGAAACCGTCTCGTAGCAGCACCGTTTCGACGCACCCGGCTTCCACCGCTTGCTGGCGCAACAGTACATTGGGCAGTAACGAGAT
>DATMZQ010000418.1:0-12705 GCA_035573615.1 Burkholderiales bacterium
GAACTTGCCGTGGCCGTGGTCGACGTAATATTCATGTTCCGGCCGGCGCGCGAGGATCAACGCAAAGTCCCCTTGCGGCTCGTCGGTACGCAAGCTGCGGACTTCGGACGCCGTGGCGCTGTGGGATGTCAGGAACACGTATTCGTTGCTTCGACTGCGCGAAACGGAAACCGAGAATCGCGCATCGCTTTCCTCGTAAATCAATTGAGTGTGCGAGCTTCCCAACAAATGGCGATAGACTCGATACGCTCGCTTGGCCTCATCTTCCCTGACAAAGAACAGCGTGCGATTGTCGGATGCCCACGCGATCGAGCGCACTTTCTCGATGCGATCTGGCAATATCCGGTCGTCCCGCAGATCCTTGAACTGAAGCGTGTACTGGCGGAACCCTGTTGTATCCGACGAGAATGCAAGCAGGGTTCCATCGGGGCTGACGTCGAAGGCACCCAGCGAATAGAACTTGTGTCCCTTCGCTTCCCGGTTCATGTCGAGCACAATCTGCTCCGGCGCATCGACGCTGCCGTGGCGACGGCACAAGATGCGATACTGCTTGCCCTTGCGCGTGCGCGAATAGTAGAAGTAATCGCCATCGCGGTAGGGCACTTCGACGTCGGTCTCCTTGATACGCGCCACCATTTCACGATACAACGTTGCCTGCAGCGCACGCGCAGGTTTCATCATGGCATCCGTGTAGGCGTTCTCGGCGTTGAGATAAGCCGTAACGGCCTTGCTGCCTTTGTTGCGTAACCAATGATAGTCATCCACGCGCCGTTCGCCGTGTACTTCATTGACGACCGGCGAGCGCGGGGCGATTGGCGGTACTAAATTTCTGGGCACTGCTGGACTCCTGGTGGATAATCGGGAAAACTGACCTGCCAGGTTATAAAATATGGGGCGGTCGAAGGAAATATCCAATTCTAGCCGCTCAGTTTAGAGGTAAAGCAGCATGCAGAATTACGAATCGGAAGTGACCCAATTCATTCGGGATTTCCTAAAGAAACATCCTGAAGTCGTGGAGAAGCAAAGAAAAGCCCGGGCCACATGGTGGGATCATCCGCAGGATTTCAAGGAACGCAGCCGCCTTGAAGCGGCCGAACTGCCCAAGAAAAGCTACGAGTACTACTAGAAATCCTTCCCCCGGCCGGCCTAAAACTGGTAACCCAGGGTAAACAGCAGGGCACGATCGGCACTGACCCTGCCCGGGGCAGGGTTGTTATCCCAATCAAGGTTGTACTGCAAGGTTGCATCGACCTTCTCCAAAACCGGCATGCGCAGTCCGGTCATGGATCTGAAAAAAGTCCGGTTGACATCTGCGATGCCAACCAACACTTCTTGGCGATGAAAAAACTGCAGCTTGGTGCCGCCCACAAACTGTTCGTATTTAAGCGCCCAGCGTGCGGCAGGATAGTTTTCGTCCGGAGCCAGAATGAAATCAGTATGCACATTGCTGATACCCGCTTCCAGTGCCAGATTGGTGCGCGGCGTCTCGAAGAACTGATAACCAGAACCCGCGCCCAGGACAGAGCGTAGTTCGATGTCCTTGAATCGGTCACGTTCCGCACTGCCGTTCAGATACGCATACCATTTGGGGCTCAGGAACCGGTCATATTTCAGATAGCCGAGCGAGTTCGACTCGTTTACCTCCCCCTGGCTTTTACCGTGGTTGACCTCCAACCTTGCGGTGTACCTGTTCTTCAGCGTTCGCGCGATCATCTCCGCATCGACATGCAGTTTCTCTGTACTCGTATTGCCGGAAGTCTCTGCAGCTCCGACGTTGAATCTGCCTTGCCACTTGGTTCCTTCGCCTGAAACATCCGGGGACGGATTGATCCAGCGGACCTGCGCCACGTCGAATTGCGCGGCAGAGACATCGCCGGCTGGCTGTATGGTCATTTGTCCGTCGGCGCCAATCGCGGTTGTTCCCTTGAAGTGTCGGCCGTCGTCCAGATAGAGATTGATTGGCTGTTCGCTGATTAGCTGCTGGACGTCCTGCCAGCGGATTTTAAGTTCACCCGCGTATGAAGTTTGCAACACCAGCTCATCCGCCTCCTTGCGGACAATGGTTCCCGTTAACCGATCGCCGTTTTTCAAATTGACAACATCAGCCAGCGCAAAACTGGACCAGCCCGACATTAAAAAGAATGCAGCCAGCACGCCGCGCAGAACAGTGCTCGTGGTCAATTGTTGTGCTCCCGGGTTATTCGTTGTTCTGCAGGCACCATAAGGCGATGCCCGCCATAGGGGCGGGCCGCTAACGAACAGTGATGCCTTTAACGGGCCGGAGTTCCCTTGAAGATAACGTCATGCAAAACGCCTGCCCTGGCGTCGAACAAAGTCCCACGCAAACCTTTCTGGCAGAATGTCGCGCTTGGCCGCAAACTTTTCCAGGAGTCGTTGCATGCTGTGTCGTGTCATCTTTGCTGCTGTGCTGTGGCAAGCCCTATTGGGCGTCGCGGTGGCTGAAGAAGCCATTCCGATCGAACAGGAGCCGCGCCACCACATGAAGTTTGCCAACGAGCACGTGCGCTTCTTCGATGTGGAACTGGAGCCCGGATACGAATCGCGCTATCACTGGCATCGCAGTGACGGTGTCTTCGTCAACATTTCGTCCTCGCCGACCATTGCGCAGGACTTGGGCAAAGAGCCGGTTCGGCGCGGTGAACGGGCGATCGGCGAAACTTACTTTATCGATTATGGGGCGCATCCCAAAGCCCATCGCGTCACCAATCCTGGCAGCGCACCGTATCACGTCGTCGATACCGAAATCCTTCACGGTTGCGACGCTACAGCGCCCTGGTCCGAGGGCCCGAACCAGACGCTGCTGATTGAAAATCCGCGGGTATTCGTCACGCGGCTGATCTTGCATCCCGGCGAGAGCACCGAGCTTTACGCGCCATGCGGCGTGCTCGTTGCAGTCTCAGCTGGAACTGTCAACTTGCAAAGCACGGCAGGCGTCGAAAGCGTAACCCTGCAACCGGCCGGATTCAGATGGCGCCAGCAGAACGACACGGTGAAGCTGACCAATACCGGGAACTTCGTATTCCACGGCGTCGACATCCGGCTCAAGTAGCCGAGGAGTCGATTTCGGATGAACAACAACCGCAAGAACGTCTTCGCGCTGGCAGCATGCCAGTCGTTACTGGTCATGAACAACGCGATGATGATTTCAGTTGGGACGCTGGCTGCGGATGCACTGGCGCAAAATAAAATGCTGGTCACGCTACCCGCCACGGGGTACATCATCGGCGGCGGTCTCACGACCCTCCCCATCTCGCTGTTCATGAAGCGGCACGGGCGCCGTGCCGGATTTACCATCGGCTGCATATTCGGCATGATCGGCGCAACGCTGGCCGCGGCGGCCATGCTGTCGCACAATTTCTGGATGCTGTGCCTCGCAGCGCTGGTGTCCGGGGTATACACCGGGTCGGGCGGCTTCTATCGTTTCGCTGCTGCGGACATGGCTTCGGCCGGCAACCGAAGCAAGGCCATTTCGCTGGTTCTGGCGGGCGGCATCATCGGCGGGATATTCGGTCCCGAAAGCAGCAAGGTCACCAAAGATCTGCTCGATACGGTATTCGCGGGCTCGTTCGTTTCACTGGTGGCACTGGCGCTGATTGCCTTGTTGATCGTGCGCCGTCTCGATTTGCCGAATCCCTCAATCGAAGAGCAGCATGGCAGCACCCGCCCGCTGGCTGAAATCATGCGCCAGCCGGTGTTCATTGTCGCCTTGCTCGGCGGCATTACCGCCTATGGCGTGATGAACCTGCTGATGGCCGCTACACCGCTGGCGATGAAGATGTGTTCCCACCCGTATGGCGCAGCCATGCTGGTCATCGAGTGGCACATCATCGCCATGTTCGCGCCGGCATTTGGCACCGGTTGGCTGATCGTGCGCCTCGGCACGTTGCCGGTCATGTTTCTCGGCGTGCTGCTAAAAGTTGCCGCGATTGCGATCGCCGTTTCCAGCACTGCCGTGCCGGCCTTTTGGTCGTCGATGGTGCTGATCGGCGTGGGCTGGTGCTTCCTGTTTGTGGGCGGTACCACCTTGCTGACCGAAGCTTGCGCGCCGGCTGAAAAAGCCAAGACGCAAGGCATCAATGACATGCTGATCTACGTGACCATGGCCTCGACTTCCCTGACCTCGGGAGCCATTCTTTACGGATTCGGCTGGAACACGCTGAATTACACCGCGCTGCCATTACTTTGCATCACCGCGATCGCGATTCTGTGGCTGGCAACGATCCGGCGCAGCGCGCGGTTGCGGTCCGCTGCAGTCGGCGTGTCGTTACCGTGAGCTTGCGACTCAGCATCCTCGATCAATCGCCGATCATCAGTGGCGGCTCTTCCGCTGACGCGCTGCGCGCAACCGTTGCGCTCGCGCAGCGCGCCGATGAACTTGGGTACCACCGCTACTGGCTCGCGGAACATCACAACATGCGCGGCCTTGCCGACCCGTGTCCGGAAATCCTGCTCGGCCATGTCGCGTCGGCCACACAGCGTATTCGCGTCGGCACAGGCGGCGTCATGCTGCCCTACTACAGCCCGCTGAAAATCGCTGAAGTATTCCGCATGCACGAGGCACTGCATCCGCACCGCATTGACTTGGGCATCGGCCGGGCGCCCGGTGGCGATCGCATGACCGCCAACGCGATGAATGCGCACGCCTTCGATGACATGGAAGGCTTCCCAAGGCAGGTCGTGGAAGTAGTCGGTTGGCTCGACCGCACATTGCCGGAAGAACACCCGTACGCCAGCGTGCAGGCCATGCCATCAGGCTTAAGTTCTCCCGAAGTATGGCTGCTTGGCTCCTCGGATTACAGCGGCGCGCTGGCCGCCTATCTGGGATTGCGTTTCGCATTCGCGCATTTCATCAACGCGCAGGGAGGCGACGCAGTAGCGCGTGCTTATCGCACGGATTTCCGTCCATCGCTACGGGAATCCATGCCTTGTGCAATGGTCTGCGTGTTCGCGCTCTGCGCGCAGACGGATGTCGAAGCGCAGCGGCTTGCAGCCAGCATTGACCACCGCCGCCTGTTGATGGCGATCGGGCGGGAAGCGCCGATTGCCACGATCCAGGAAGCGCATGCGTATCCGTACACCGAGCGCGACCGCGCGATTATTGAACGAGAACGCGCACGCGCCGTTATCGGCACGCCAGACAAGGTAAAAGCGCGCCTGATCGAGATTGCCGATCAATTTTCCGCGGATGAACTCATGGTAATCACCATCACCGGCGATTATGCGAGCCGCATGAGATCCTATGAACTACTGGCAGCCGAGTTTGCTCTTGATCCGGCCGCAAGGTTGGTCGCATGAAGGAAGATGTTCCGGCCGGCGAACGCAAGCTGGTCCTCGTTCTTGCCGCCATCCAGTTCACGCACATCATGGATTTCATGATCGTGATGCCGCTGGGTCCGCAATTGATGCGCGTCATGCTGATTTCGCCCCAGCAATTCGGCCTGCTGGTTTCCGTCTATACCTTGACGGCGGCAGTTGCAGCGCTCGGCGTCGCTTTCTACACGGACCGTTTCGACCGCCGCACCACGCTGCTGTTTCTTTACGCGGGGTTCCTGGTGTCGACGCTGCTGTGCGGCATCGCACCCGGTTACGGCGCGTTGCTGGTAGCACGCGCGTTTGCCGGGGCGTTCGGCGGTGTGGCCGGCGCAACCGTTCATTCCATCATCGGCGACGTGGTTCCGGAAAAACGCCGCGGTGCGGCGACCGGTCTGATCATGTCTTCGTTCGCGTTGGCTTCGATTATCGGCGTGCCGATCGGATTGGTGCTTGCGGCACACTTTTCCTGGCGCTGGCCGTTCCTGTTTCTGGTCGCCGTGTCGTCGCTGGTATTGATCGTAAGCTGGAGAGTCATTCAACCCATGCGGGGCCACATTGTGGACGGCGTTTCGCACCGGCCCTTGGCGCAGATGAAGGCGGTACTCGGTACTTCGAACCATTTGCGCGCATTCGCTTTCATGTTTGCGCTGATGTTCGCCGGATTCCCGGTGATTCCGTTCATCAGCCCGTACATGGTCGCCAATGTCGGACTGCAGGAAACCGACCTGCCTTACCTCTATCTGTTCGCAGGGCTCGCCACCGCATTTTCCTCCCGCTACATCGGCAAGCTCGCGGACCGGCACGGCAAGCGGCAGATTTTTACGCTGATCGGCCTCATCTCGATCGCTCCGCTGCTGATCACGACGAATCTTCCGCGCGTCCCGGTCCCACTGGCGATCTGCGCATCGGTCATATTCATGGTGTTCGTGTCCGGACGTTTCGTGCCGGCCATGGCGTTGGTGATTTCAAGCGTACAGCCGCACTTGCGCGGTGGCTTCATGAGCATCAATTCGGCCATCCAGCAACTCGGACTCGGTGCAGCCTCGCTGCTTGCCGGGTCCATCATCGGTCGTGGCGAGGGTGGCATGCTGACGCATTTCTGGCTGGTGGGACTTCTCGCCGTGGCTGCAACGTTGCTTGCGATAGCACTCGCGTGGCGAGTGAAATTCGTAGCGTAGGGCTCGTTAGAATTCATGCATCACAACAGGAACGGGAGCATCCAATGAAATCAGAAACGCCCGCGAAAGCAACCGACATCGAAACACTGCGCAAACTCAACCAGGATTACATCAGTTCGGTATCGGCATCCGACGTACGACGGTTTGAAGAGCTGCTGGCGGACGATTTCCTCAATACCAACGCCGACGGCTCCTTCGTAAACCGCGCCCAATTCCTCGCGCAGATTGCGAAACCGATGACGGTATCGAACTTCCAGTGCGAAGACGTGCTGATCCGGGTGATGGGCGATTTCGCGATCATTCACGGACGCACCACGTACCGGAAGGCCGACGGCCAGTCGGGTGCGGGCCGCTACACCGACATGTGGGCATTGCGGGACGGGCGCTGGCTTTGCGTCGCCGCCCATGTCATGCGCGGTTGAATGCTGCCTGATCACGACCAATCTGAACGGTTTTATGCTGGATTGACGTAACGTCTGAGAGCCATCATGCCCCGCGGGATACGGACTGCGTTTCACATGCTGGATGCGGGCAACTTCCCGTCAATCCGCGAGTACGGTCTGATGAGCGCCTCTCGCCTGATCGGTGCGACCGAGGGCAGTAGCCGGCACGCGTCACGATCGCATCGACCTGAAAGCCAGCGCCTTGCCTCCGGCATCCTGATCCGCAACCAGAAACCGATGCCGCAAAAAGCTTTGGCGCGCTGCCTGCAGGATGGCCTGGCGCCCGAAGACTGGTTCGAACTGCTCAACTCAAAAGTCTTTTTCTGGGTGGACGCCGGCAGGCTGAATCGCCAGCGCCGCGCGTGCGGGACATCGACGCAGATCGTCCTTACCGTGGACGCGGCGCGGCTGCTGGCCAGGTACGGTGCGCAGGCCACGGTCACACCGATCAATACCGGCAATGCGATGCGCGCCGCTGCACCCAGGAATCGCACGACGTTCGTCCCGTACCAGCGATGGATCAAGGAGGGCTGGGCCCACGAAAAGCTGGGTCGGGCAGCAACGCGCGCGTCGAGTCATAAACCCGTGGAACTGACCATCGATGACGCGGTGCCCGACATCATGGACTACGTGACCGCCGTCGTCACCCTGCGCGCCGGCGAACCGTTCCGGCCCGGCTCGCGCTAGTTCTTGGTGTCCGGCTCGAAGAAGCACCAGCGCACCGCGGGAAACGCGGCCCGCAGATCGGCTTCGACGCGATTGATGGCTTCGATCAGCGCTGCTGCGCTGCCGGTTTCGACCATGCGCGCCTTGACGGCTAGCATGATGTCGTCGCCCATTTGCAGCGTCAGCAGATTGAATAGTTCGGCGACTTCGACGCGCGCCGCGATAAAAGCGCGGATTGCCGCCTCGGTTTCGACCTCGGTGCTCTCCCCGGTAATCAGCCCCTTTATTTCCAGGGACAGCAGCACGGCCACCACGATCAGCAATACGCCAACGGCCATGCTGCCCAGAGCATCAAACATGGGATTGCCGGTTGCAATTGCCAGCAATATCGCGAGCAGCGCCAGCGAAAGTCCAGCCAATGCGGCAATGTCTTCGCCCAACACGATGATGAGTTCGCTACTGCGCGACACGTGAAAGAATCGCCAGAGCGACATGCCCCTCGAGACCTTGCGGATTTCCCGTACGCAGCCGGCAAGCGAAAACGCCTCCAGTACGATCGAAACGCTCAGTACGATAATGGCGATGATCGGACTGGAAATCGGCTCGGTCTGATGCAGTTTGTGCCACCCTTCATAGACCGAAAACAAGCCGCCCAACGTGAATAGCATCACGGCAACCAGAAACGCCCAGAAGTAAACGACCTTGCCATAGCCAAGCGGATGCTTGGCATCCGGTTCGCGCTTTGCCTCATTCATGCCACGCAACAACAACACCTGGTTGCCGCAATCCGCCGCGGAATGGATTGCTTCGGCCAGCATGGCCGTCGACCCGGTCGCCGCCGCAGCAATGCCTTTCGCGATCAGAATCCCGGTATTCGCGCCCAGCGCGTAGAGGACCGCGCGCAGTGACGATGCTTTAGACATGATTGCTTATTGACAAAGTTATGGGAAAGTTTGGACGCGAAGGGTGCTCGCAAAAGTGCTGAAACGCCTCAACCGTCGATGGCATGGGGAAACAATCGGGCAAGTTCAATCGCATCCGGCAGCACCGCATTTTCTTTCAGCGCAATACCGGAGGCTCTCGCAGCACGTGAGGTCCGCATGAGGTGCAGGAGTTTGAACGCAGCAGCAGCGTAGCTCAAGCCTTGCGGGCGGATATTCGAAACACAATTGCGCTCCGCATTGCTGCGTCCCGGCAGTGGATTCCAGGTCAGATATGCGCCCAGGCTGTCGGGCGAACTCAGTCCGGGGCGTTCGCCGACCAGCATGACGGTCAGCTGGGCCGGCAATAGCGCACCAATTTCGTCGCCGATCGCGACCCGCCCCTGGGCCACCAGGCAGCAGGGCGCAATGCGCCAGCCCTCTCGCTCGAGATGGGGCATGATCATGTGGATCACCGGGAGGGCATGGCGCTCGACAGCGCGCGCAGATAATCCGTCCGCAACCAGGAACGCCGCATCCCATGCCTGAGCAGGCGTCCGGTGCTCCAGCAACGCCTTGGAAGTGTCATCGAGGATGCGTCCCAAGTCTGGTCGCTGGATGTACGTGTGCCGGTCGACCGCTGCACTGGCAAGTTTCAGGCATTCTATTTTTGTTTCGCGCAGTTTCCGGCTGAACGCCTCGATATCGAACTCGCAATGTACCGCATCACGTGCACGCGCATGCGCGAGCTGGAAATCCAGTAACTGGCTGGTGGGGATGCTGCCGCCGGCACGACCCAGGCCGATGCGTGCCGGCGTGAAGCGGCGCAGCGCGTTCCACGGATCAGCCTGAACGGCGGCGATGGCTCCTGGCGCGACAGGCTCCCTGGACATGGCTCAGCGCACCAGGCCCAGCAGTGGATGTCCGGCCGCAACCTCGCATAGCCGCGTGCCGTTCTCGATAATGCCCGCGTGTTCCAGCCACGCTTCGAACTCCGGCGCTGGTCTAAGACCCAGCAGTTGGCGCAAGTAGAGCGCATCGTGAAAAGACGTGCTCTGATAGTTCAGCATGATGTCATCGGCGCCCGGAACGCCCATGATGAAATTGCAGCCGGCCGTACCGAGCAAGGTCAGCAAAGTATCCATGTCATCCTGATCGGCGTCCGCATGGTTCGTGTAGCACACATCGATGCCCATCGGCAGGCCGAGCAGCTTTCCGCAGAAGTGGTCCTCCACGCCGGCACGCACGATTTCGCGCCCGTTCAGATATTCCGGCCCGATGAAGCCGACGACGCTGTTCACCAGCAGTGGCGAAAACGCGCGTGCCACGCCATAGGCGCGCGCCTCGCAAGTCTGCTGATCGACGCCATGATGCGCATTGGCTGACAGCGCGCTGCCCTGCCCGGTCTCGAAATACATGACATTGCTGCCCAGCGTGCCCCGGCCCAGTTGGCGCGCCGCCTGATTCGCTTCACCCAGCAGCGCGAGATTGAGACCAAAGCTGGCATTCGCGGCTTCGGTCCCGGCAATCGACTGGAACACCAGATCCACCGGTGCGCGCTGTTCGATGGCGCGCAACGTATTGGTGACATGCGTCAGGACACAAGACTGCGTCGGAATGCGGTAAGTCTGAATAATCTCATCCAGCATGACGAGCAGCCGGATGACCTGATCGACATTGTCCGTGGCGGGATTGATGCCGATCACGGCATCCCCGCAACCATACAGCAGCCCATCGAGAATGCTGGCGGCAATACCTTTGGGGTCATCCGTCGGGTGATTCGGCTGCAGGCGGTTCGACAACCTTCCCTGCAGCCCGAGCGTGTCGCGAAACCGCGCGGTAACGATGCATTTGCGCGCCACCAGAACCATGTCCTGGATGCGCATGATTTTCGAAACGGCCGCTGCCATTTCAGGCGTAACGCCGGGAGCAAGCTCCGCGAGTTTGGCAGAGTCGGTATCGTAATCGAGCAGCCAGTCGCGCAGACCGCCGACTGTGAGATTGGCAATGGGTGCAAAGGCCGGCGCATCGTGCGAATCGATGATGAGACGCGTGACTTCGTCTTGTTCGTAAGGCACGACGGCTTCAGCGAGAAAGTTTTGCAGCGGGGTATCTGCCAAGGCCATTTGCGCGGCAACGCGCTCTTCTTCACTACTTGCTGCCAGGCCCGCAAGCCGGTCGCCTGAACGCGCAGGCGTGGCTTTCGCCAACAAGGTTTTGAGATCGGGGAAACGATAACGCTGCTCACCAACCGTGCATGAATAGCCGGCCATACCGGAGGTTTACCAGAATCGGATCGCGAACGACGTGACCATGATAACCCAGCGCAGCGGCAGAGCTTGCCGCCCCGCATAGGCTATACGGATGCTCATCGCCTGGGCGACGGTACCGAGCCCAGGATTTTTTCCATCTGCAATCCGATCGCCAGCAGGCGCCGGTCACTGCCGGCCGGCCCATCGATCTCCACCCCGACTGGCAAACCATCTACGGTCATGCCCATCGGAATGCTAAGCCCTGCAATGCCCGCGTTGTTGATGGGGCGCGTATTGGCCACGAACACCAGCAGGGTCGACATTTTCTTGCCGTTCAGCGTGACCTCGGTGGAATTCTCGATTGGTTGCGCCGGCATCGGTGTGGTCGGAAAAATAAGCGCATCGATCCTGCCACCGGAAAATGCCTGCGCGTACAGTTGCTGGAGCCTGGGACGGTACCGTTGCATGGCCTCCTGGTACGCCGCGGCGGTCGGCGCCTTTTCGCCGAGCACATTGTTGTCGAACAGCTCTTTCACGTCGGGACTCGCAATGTTTTCCGCCAGTTCGTTCAGTGATACTCCGGTCTGATACCTGGACAGATAAGCAGTCAGATCAGACTTGACTTCGAAATAACCAACGGTCGCGCCAATTTTGCCGCTGGTTGCAGCGAAGTCATCCAGATCGACCTCCACGAGTTCGGCGCCTGCGCTGCGCAATTGCTCCAGGGTGCGCGCCATGATGCGAGCGACTTCCGGATCGAGGTTGGAATAAAACGCGTTGCGCGCAACGCCAAGACGTACCTTTTTGATGTCTGCTGGCTGCACGGAAGACATGTCGCCCGAAATCACCTGGTCCAGAAGCACGACATCGCCAACATTGCGGGCCAGTGGACCGACCGTGTCGCGTGTATGCGAAAAAGGCGTGACCCCTTCGAGGCTGTAGCGTCCTGAAGTCGGGCGCAGACCAACGAGCCCCGTAAGCGCCGCCGGGATGCGCACCGAACCCCCGGTATCGGTGCCGAGCCCACCGGGCGCGATTCCGGCGGCGATCGCGGCTGCCGTGCCGCCGCTCGATCCACCGGGAAACCGCGCAGGATCATAAGGATTATGGACGGCGCCGAATGTTGCATTGTTGCTGGTCGCGCCAAATGCGAGCTCGTGCATGTTGGCTTTGCCGAGCACGATCGCTCCTGCGTCGAGCAACGCCTGGACCACCGGCGCATTCTCGCGCGGAACGAAGTTGCGCAACGCGGGAGTCCCTGCCGTATTGGGAAGATTGGCCACGTGGATGTTGTCCTTGATCACCAGTGGCACACCATGCAAAGGTCCGAAGATTCTGCCCTGCTGTTGCGCAGCGTCGGCGGCGCGCGCGGCTTTAAGCGCGCCTTCGCGATCCAGCGTGATAAAGGCATTCAGGCCGCGCGCGCTTTCTGCTTGTTGCAGCAACGCCTCGACCAGTTCCGTGCTGCTGATCTTTTTTCCCCGGATCAGCTGTGCGGCTTGCGTGAGTGACAAGCTGTGATAATCGATGGACTCATCTGCAATCGCAGCAAACTGGGTCAGCAAAAGCAGCGCTGAAAACAGCCAGCCACCGAACCAAAAGCAGCTATTCACAGACTTTGTCACCCCGGAATCTCCGCCTCGATCAGTTGTGCGAGCAAGGTCAGTGACTCTTGCCAGCCGAGATAACAGGCCTCGGGCGGAATGGCTTCCGGTATGCCTTCCTGCACGACGCTCAGGTCTGTTCCGCAGAACACCTGCTTCAATGAAATCGTGGTCCGCATGTCTCCGGGCAAGTTCGGATCGTCAAACTTGTCGGTGTGCCGGATGCGTTCGTTTGGCACCAGTTCGAGATACTGTCCGCCGAAGGAATGGCTATGGCCGTTGCTGAAATTGGTGAAGGACATCCTATA
>DATMZQ010000419.1:0-2484 GCA_035573615.1 Burkholderiales bacterium
AGACCGACCTTGGCGAGTACATCATCCAGCAGTTCGGTGAGACGCCATCGCACATCATCGCCCCCGCCGTACACAAATCAAGGGACGACATTGCTGATCTTTTTGCCAGAAAGCACAACCGACCCCGACTCAACGATATAACGGCGCTGACTCATGAAGCCAGGGAAGTTTTGCGACCGCACTTCCTTGATGCGGACATGGGCATCAGCGGAGCGAATTTTCTGGTTGCCGAAACAGGTTCGACCATGATCGTCACCAATGAGGGTAATGGCCGCATGACCACTACCCTGCCGCGGGTTCACGTGGCGATCACCGGGATCGAAAAGATTGTGCCGACCCTGGAGGACATTGCGCTGCTTCTCCGATTGCTGACCCGTTCAGCCACCGGCCAATCCATCAGCAATTACCTTTCCTTCACGACCGGACCGAAACGGGCACGTGATATGGAGGGTCCGACGGAATTTCACGTCATCATCGTCGACGCGGGACGCACCAGGGTGCTCGCCTCGGAGATTCGCGAGGCATTGCGTTGTATCCGCTGTGGTGCTTGCATGAACCACTGTCCGGTTTATCAGAACATCGGCGGTCATGCGTACGGTTGGGTGTATCCCGGACCCATCGGATCGATTCTTACGCCGGCCTATGTCGGCATCGAGAATGCGATCGATCTGCCAAATGCTTCTACACTGTGCAATCAGTGTGGCGTGGTATGTCCGGTAAAGATTCCTTTGCCTGATTTGATGCGCAAGCTGCGCGAACAACAGGTACGCAGAAAATTGCGGCCATGGTCCGAGCGGTTCGGCCTGACACTTTGGGCCTGGGCGGCTACGCGGCCGCTGGTCTACGGCGTACTCGCGCGCATGGCAGCCCGAATCGGCAAAGGGCTGGGCGGGCGCCATGGATTGTTGCGAAAACTGCCAGGTCCTGGATCCGAATGGACCTCCGGTCGAGATCTTCCTGCTCCACGAGGAAAAACATTTCGCGAACTTTATGCACGTCGCAATCGGAGCGCTCGATGAGCGCGCGGGAAAATATTCTTAGACGGATTCGTGAAGCCAATGGGCGCGAAGCCGGAGAGACGGCAGGACGAAGAATCGCCATCCGGAAGAAGCTGGATGATCGTAGCCGGGGACCATTGCCTACCATGGCTTGGGAACCGGTCCCGCACTTCAAAGAGCGCTGCATCGCAATGATGTCCACCGTGAGCGAGGTGGAATCGCTTGATGGCGTTCCGCATGCGCTTGCGTCGTATTTGAAAGCCAACCAACTGCCCGCAACAGGTGTGTGTTGGGCGGAATTTGCGGCTCTGAATTGGGCTGGTTCGGGGCTCACGATAGAAGCGCGCCCGAGCCATGCCGAGGACAAACTGGGCATAACGGGTGTGTTTTGTGCGCTGGCTGAAAATGGCACATTGATGTTGTTATCCGGTGAAACCACGCCTGCGACCACGAGTCTGCTACCAGAAACACACGTGGCCGTGGTCCCGTTCTCTCGCATCGTCCGCACGATGGAGGACGGTTGGGACTTATTGCGCCGTGAGCGAGGCGTGTTGCCACGCCAGGTGAATTTCATATCCGGCCCATCGCGTACTGCTGATATCGAAATGACGCTGGTACTCGGAGCGCACGGACCGTTCCGGGTTCATGTGATATTGGTTACCCGATAGATCCGAAAGAATACAGCAGGCGTGCGGCATCTGCGGCAGTGCGGAATGCAATAAATTTGCACGCATTGGCTCGTCCCGGCTTCATGGCGAAATATTGTTTTCTCAGATTTGCACCAGGCGCCCGCTTACCATAACGAATGATGATTCTTGGCATTCCGTTTGAGTTCGTTTTATTCGCGATAACGTTGCTGGGCGTTGGTCTATTTCATCGTCATACGCTCAACGTAGCGGTGGCTGGCCTGGCGGCAGTGATCGCCTACAAGCTTACCGTCACCGGTTTCAAGAACGGCGCCGGGCTTGAAGGCCTAGCAGCGCATCTGGGCCATGAATGGGTGATGCTCGCAAATCTGTTCGCATTGCTGGTCGGATTCGCGCTGTTGGCTGGCCATTTTCACGATAGTCGCGCGCCGGATGTTTTGCCGCGCTACCTGCCGGATGACTGGAAGGGCGGTTTCGTGCTGCTGCTCATGGTTTTCGTGCTATCCAGCTTTCTGGACAATATCGCAGCCGCCGTTATTGGCGGCACAATTGCTGCCGCGGTATTCCGCGGCAAAGTTCATATTGGTTATCTGGTCGCGATCGTGGCTGCATCCAATGCGGGGGGTTCTGGCAGCGTGATTGGCGATACCACCACCACCATGATGTGGATAGCGGGCGTGGGCCCGACTTCGGTTTTGCATGCCTACGTCGCGGCTGTAGTCGCCGTGCTCTTTTTTGGTGTAATCGCAGCGCGCCAGCAGCAGCGCTATGCCCCAATTGCGCCAGACCCGGCGGTAGGCATCCGGGTGGATTTTGTCCGTCTTGGTATCGTGGTTTTT
>DATMZQ010000420.1:0-12853 GCA_035573615.1 Burkholderiales bacterium
GGTGGAGCGCAAGCAACTCAAGCTCCCGGAGAAAAACCCACGTCAGAAAATCAAGGACCATTGCCGTATCCGCTACAACAAGCCGTCGATGATGCAGCACATCGAGCAGGGCCGTCGTACCGAAATTGATGCCCTTAACGGCGCTCTGGTGCGAGAGGCAAGGGCGCTAGGCGTCGCCGTTCCTTACAACGAAGCAATTGTGGCAGTGGTGAAAGGGCTGGAGAAAAGCCGTCGTCAGGCGTTGCATGAACCGCCCCGTGACTACAAGAAGCTCGAGAAAGAAGCAGAAAAGGAGGCAGGCAAGACCTGACAAATAAGCTGGAGCCTTTTCTGCAAAAACGATGGTTGTGCCACCTGATCTTCCAACGTGCCGCAACGAATGGTTTCCCGGTCCGGGCGGACTATCGCTTGCTCTATAGCGCTTGAAGACCGGATTTAATCCCCGTCCGCTGTGTCCAAACGGTTTGTCGCTTCTTGTACAGGAGAGCATGGTGAACCCTGAACCCGCAGGAGTACTCGGCTCCATTTGGATACGTCCCACTGGAAACGCGCTGGACTCGATCAAACATGCAGTTCGCATTGCGTGCGAAAACGCCGGAGGCCCGCCCGTGCAGCCCCATGTCTCTCTGATGGGGGGCATTGAAATAACAACGGATATTGCAACGAAACTCAAAACGCTTGCTGCCAGAATCCGGGGTTTTGAAATCAGGCTCGGAAAAATACAATGGCGCGGCGAGTATTATCGTTCACTGTTCGTTAGCGTAGAGCTGAGCGACGAACTCATGGCGGCCCATCTTGCGGCTCACGAGGAATTCGGACGGCTGCCGTCCGCTCCATTTGAGCCGCATGTCAGCCTGCTCTATGGCGATTTCGATGAAACCTTCAAGAAAGAACTCGCAAAACAATTGGGCGACCGCCTCGATGTCCGGTTTACGGCTGGCGCGCTCGATCTGGTGAACGCCTGTGAAAAGGTTCCGATCGCACAATGGGAAACACTGCATCAGGCGATGTTGCGGTCCGCGCCCATTAAGGAGAAGACCTAAGCCGATGCAGTCGGGCTTTTCAGGTTTGGCTGCTCCACATCACTTCCGTCCCCTTGGCGGCAGCGCGGGTCAGCAGATCGATCAGCGGGAACGCCCGCTGCCTTAGCGAAACCACTAGTTCCTTTTGCTCGTCTTCGTCGTTGCCAGTTGGCGCGTCTGAATGTCCGCGGTCGGCATGTAGTGCTGCCTTGAGCCGGGTAAGCGCGCCGGGAATATCACGAGGCAGTATCGCACTGGGCACGGTACCACTGTGGCCCATCATCCTGAGCAACTGCACGGCGACGTCGCCGTTCATGATGAAGGTGCCTGCTTCGCTGTCGAACTTTACGATCATGAAGCACCTCCGAATAAGATTGAATCGGCGTAAGTTTAGTTTGCGCTTCCAGCATAAAGTTTCCGCGCATCATTCGCTCGGCTACTGCTCGAAGCGAACCCAACCGCCAAATTCTCTGCGTCGGAGCGGCAGTTTATAGGGTAAATTACGCACCCGGGCCGGACTCATTCGGGAGTGCGAATCTGTGGCTTCGCCGCGGGAAATTGAACCGATACTGCTAAATGTA
Source organism: Burkholderiales bacterium (assembly GCA_035573615.1). Taxonomy (GTDB): domain Bacteria; phylum Pseudomonadota; class Gammaproteobacteria; order Burkholderiales; family JACQAP01; genus JACQAP01. Next base: position 1,604 of record DATMZQ010000420.1, read on the forward strand.
CCGGGACATATCCACACCTTTCTGGAACGCCTGCGTTTACTGGCCGCTCAATATCCTTTCGCGCTGCTCCTCGCCAGCGTAATCGCTGTTTTGCTGGTCGCTCTTTTTTTATACGTAATCATTCGCAAACTGCGTGCTGGCCGGCCATGGCTTTTGGGGAGCGCAGCGTCCTCCCGTGCTGAAATGTCAAAGGATGGCGACCAATACCGGACGCTGCTTCAGAACAGCCCCATTCCCACGTTGATTTGCGATACGCGCCGCAACCGCCTGCTCGAGGTCAACGATGCCCTGGTGCGCGAGTACGGATATACGCGAGAGGAATTACTGAAAATGACGCTTTTTGACCTGGGTTTGCCGCAGGATAAAGAGCGCGTTTCGGCAACACTGAACAGCCTGGGATCTAATTCAGGTGAACTGGGCACGTGGCCGCATCGGACGAAAAGCGGTGCCGAGGTCCAGGCCGAGATGGTGACGTTCCGAATGCGCTATGGGCGGCGACAGGCGTGCGTAGTCATCGCCAAAGATGTTACCCGCCGCAAGCGCACGCACGAAGTGATGTGGCAAGATCTGGAACGGTATGGGCTGGCTTCGAGGGCGACCAACGACGCGCTGATCGATTGGGATCTGGTGAGCGATGCGTTATGGCGAAGCGAAAACTATGCGCAGATATTCGGCACCGGGGAGGGGAGTTCCGCGCCAAACATGGCAGCATGGTTCGAGCACATTCATCCGGACGACCGTGCACGCGTGCACGAAAAACTGCTGGCGACAATAAAGTCGGATGCCAGCCATTGGAGCGATGAGTTTCGGCTCGTACGCGGTGATCACAAGATTACGCATGCATTTGCCCGCGGCTATATAAGCCGCGCAGACGATGGCAGTGCGCGCAGATTGAACGCCGTGCTGCAAGACATTACCGAACGCAAGGAGCAGGAAGAGCGCACGCGGTTCCTCGCCGATCACGACGAATTGACCGAATTGCCAAATCGCAGCCTGTTTCGTCAATCGTTGAACCAGGCGCTGCAGCGCGCCGCGCGCAGCGGCAAGATGCTGTCGATCCTGTTCTTCGACCTTGACCGTTTCAAGAATATCAACGACAGCCTTGGTCATGACGCAGGTGACGAGGTCTTGCGCGCAGTGGCGGAGCGGCTGACCGCCTGTGTGCGAAAAATAGATATGGTGGCGCGTTTCGGGGGGGACGAGTTCGCCGTCCTGACCGAAGGCCTCACGGCGGAAGACCAGGCAGGCACGGTGGCACGCAAGATTCTTGAAGTGCTGTCGAAGCCGATGATCCTCGCCGGCCGGCAATATCGTCCGGCAGCCAGTATTGGGATCAGTACCTATCCGACCGACGGACGCGATGCTCAGGCGCTGCTAAAGAATGCCGACATCGCGATGTATCGCGCCAAGGAAGAAGGCAGGGGCACGTTCCAGTTTTATTCCGAACAACTGAACACGCATTCGGTGCAGCGCCTGGAATTCGAGTCGAACCTGACCAGCGCGCTAAACAATCGCGAATTCGTCCTGCACTACCAGCCCAAGGTCGACCTTGCGACCGGGCGCATCACCGGACTGGAGGCACTGATACGCTGGGTCAGTCCGCAACTCGGGTTCGTGCCTCCGGGCGACTTCATTTCCATTGCCGAAGAGACCGGCCTGATCGTTCCGCTGGGCCGCTGGGTGGCGCAGACGGCCTGCGTGCAGAATGCCGCATGGCAGAAAGCGGGCTTGCCGCAATTGCGCATTGCAATCAATATTTCCGCGCGACAGATGTCCGACACCGGTTTGGTCGAATTCATTTCCGATACCGTCAGTAAAACCGGCCTGACGGTGCAGTCACTGGAGCTCGAGATCACCGAAAGCGCAGTCATGAGCAATCAGGAGCACGCGGAAAAAGTCTTGAACCGACTGAAAGCGCTGGGGCTTCATCTCACGATGGACGATTTTGGCACGGGCTATTCCTCCCTGGCCTATCTCAAACGCTTTCCGTTTGACAGCGTCAAGATCGATCAGTCTTTTGTGCGAGGCATTCCGCAAAGCAAGGATGACGAAGCCATTGTTGAGGCAATCATTGCCATGGCGCATAGCCTGCAACTGGAAGTGGTTGCCGAGGGGGTCGAAACCAGGGAACAGTACGAGTTTTTGCAGTCGCGTGGGTGCGATCAAATCCAGGGCTTTTACTTCAGCAAGCCGATTCCGGCCAACGAAGTCGTCATGCTTCTCTACAAGGCCATGACTCGCGATTCCTCCGCTACCGTACCTGCCGGTGAGCCAAAGCTCGGGGCGGCCAAAGCTGCGACATCGAGCAAGGCTTAAGCACCATCAAACTGAGGTTCAAGCCGGGGCCGCGAATGTTGCGTAGTCACCTCAGATGAAGCGGCGCGAGTTTGTCCGCGACCTCCTGACATAGGGCTGGACCCTACCCGGTCACATTCGGTATGGCATTTCCTTCGCAATTACGGCGGCCGTATTTATGGTTCCCGGTATGATCCCCGATTGAGATCCATGCCTCCACGACAGCAATGACTGAAAATTCGCTTGCGCAACCTTCATCGAAGAAAGAATTGTTCGTGGCTTTTACGGTGCTTGCATTGCAGGGATTTGGCGGCGTGCTGGCCGTAGCCCAGCGTGTCCTGTGCGAGCAGAAGCGGTGGCTCAGCAGGGATCAGTTCGTCGAAATACTGTCACTCGCGCAGATACTTCCCGGCCCCAACGTGTGCAATGTCGCATTGATGATCGGTGACCGCTTTTTTGGCTGGCGCGGTGCTTTTGCCGCCCTGGCCGGCATGATGGCGGTGCCGCTCGTAATTGTGCTGTTCTTCACGGCTTTGTATAGTCAATACGCACTGAATCCCGCGGTTGCCGGAGCGCTGCGCGGGATGGGCGCCGTATCCGCCGGCCTGATTATCGGCACCGGCCTGAAACTGGTCGGGGCATTGCGCGCAAATCCGATGAAGACTCCGATCTGCGCAGCCCTTCTTGTTGCCGCATTTGCGGCGGTCGCGTTGCTGCGGTGGCCGTTGGTTTGGGTCATTCTCGCACTCGGCGTGGGCGCATGTGCATTGGCCTGGATGCGGCTCAAGCCGCGGGTTGCCGCGGTAAGCCGGTCATGATCCTTTCCGGCGCATTGCTTGCGCTGTTCGGTCACTTTTTGGTTTTGTCGCTGCTGTCCATCGGCGGGGCCATTACAGTAGCGCCCGACATGCATCGGGTGATGGTCGACCAGATGGGCTTGCTGAGCGATGCGCAGTTCAACGCATCCATTGCCATCGCGCAGGCGTCACCGGGACCAAACGTCTTATTCGTGGCTGTCATGGGCTATCAGGCGGCGGGTCTGGCCGGGGTGGCGGCTACGCTGTTCGGCATCATGTTGCCCTCTACGACTTTGGCATTGGCGGCGGCTCGCTGGGGCCATGCACGACGCGAATGGCGAGCGGTGCAAGCGTTCAAGGCCGGCATGGCCCCGATCGTCATCGGATTGCTGTTTTCGACCGGGTGGATCCTGAGTGCGCAGACGCCGGGCTGGCACCATATCATCCCGACCATCGTGGCGGCATTGTTGGTGTGGCGTACGCGCGTGCATCTGCTGCTGCTCGTCGGCGCGGGGGCGTTCGTCGGGGCGATGGGCTGGGTGTAAAAGACCGTGACGGTCGTGACACGAAAGCACAAGAACGCTGTGAGAACACACGCGTAAGAACCAAGATGCGGTGATAGTGTTACGGCAAAGCAGGCTTGTGACTTATGCTCTTACGTCGTCACGTCGTCACGTCGTCACGTCGTCACGTCGTCACGATAGTCACGATTGTCACGGCCGTCACGGCCTTATGGAGAATATCGATGCGCTACGAGCTTTATTACTGGCCTTCCATTCCGGGACGCGGAGAATTCGTCCGGCTGGCACTCGAGGAGGCAGGCGTGACTTACATCGACGTTGCGCGCCGTTCGGGCCGCAGTGGCGGTGTGCCAGCGATGGAGCGTTTTCTCGATGACGCAAAGCTGGCCGGCGCGCCGTTTGCGCCGCCTTTCCTGCGGGCGGGCAAGCTCATCGTCGCCCAGACCGCCAATATCCTGCTTTACCTTGGACCGCGTCATGACCTCGTGCCGCGAAGCGAAGCAGGGCGCGTGTGGGTCAACCAATTGCAGTTGACCATCGCGGATTTCGTGGTCGAGATCCACGATGTGCACCATCCCATCGCGGCTTCGCTTTACTATGAACAGCAGAAGGAAGAAGCGCGCCGGCGCAGCAAATATTTCCGGACGGAGCGCATACCGAAATTTTTGAGCTATTTCGAACAGGCTTTATCTGCCGGCGGCAGGCGGAGGCATTACCTCGCTGGCGCGACCCGATCGTATGCCGACCTGTCCATGTTTCAGTTGGTGGCCGGATTGCGATACGCGTTTCCCCGAACCATGCAAGAACTGGAACCAGACTGTCCCGGGCTGGTCGGATTGCATGACCGGATCGCTGAGCGTCCCAATATCGCGGCATATCTGGCCTCGCCGCGGCGCATTGCATTTAACCAGGATGGGATCTTTCGGTATTACCCGGAACTAGATGGGTGATCGCTACAGCAGCGATGGGACCAGGCGTATGATTGCGACAGGAGGAATATGCACATGAACGATAAAGCCAGGAAGCTCAAATCCGTCGAGGCCGGAAATCTGCGTGGCCGCGTCAGCCCGGAAGAATGGGAAGTACGGTGCGAGCTGGCGGCAGCCTACCAGCTGGCCGCGCAGTTTCGCTGGACGGACCTGATATTCACGCACTTCACGGCGCGCGTGCCCGGTTCGCCGCACATCCTGATCAATCCCTACGGATTGATGTTCGACGAGATCACCGCATCGAGCATTGTGAAAATCGATCATGAGGGCAATATCGTTGACGATGCCACCGGGCTGGGGATCAACTACGCCGGCTTCGTCATTCATGGCTGTGTGCATGAGGCCCGTCCGGAGATCAACTGTGTGATTCATACGCACACCCGTGCCGGAGTCGCGGTATCGGTGCAGAACCACGGGTTGCTGCCACTCAGCCAGCATGCGCTACGCACGTACGGCATGCTGAGCTATCACGACTATGAAGGCATCGCGCTGGAGCTGGACGAGAGGGCGCGAATGGCGGCCGATCTCGGACCTACTTCCAAGGCCATGATCCTGCGCAATCACGGGTTGCTGACGTTGGGCGATTCTGTCGGAGAAGCATTTGAACTGATGTACTACCTTGACACTGCGTGCCAAATCCAGATCGATGCACTGGCCGGTGGACGGGTCGAAGCGCGCCTGATCGATGAGAAGACCGCCCGCAAGGGGTTCGATCAGTTCAAGGGACCGGGCGGTGCCGAGGTCAATAAGGCCTGGCAGGCACTTTTGCGCATGCTTGACCGCAAGGGCGTCAACTATAGAAACTAGCAGGTCGCGGTCACGGGCGACATATCTGTCACGCCATCGTAACGGCGTGCTCCGAGTTCAGCGTACCGTGCCGGGAGTAACGAACCAGGACTCTACCGGCACCGGGGTACCGTGCGGTGCGTTATGGTCCGGGTTGAATTCCTTGTATTTGCTGGCGAGCATGTCGCGCACCTTATTATCCCAATCGGATTGCTTTCCCGAATCGAGCCGTTCATAGGCCTTGCAGAATTCGCGAGTGAAATAGACGTTCACGCCCTTGGCTGGCTTGTGCGGCCGCTTCGGGTCGGTGCCGACTTTCCATCGCACTTTAAACCAGACCGATTCGCCTGCTGGCGGGTGCGTAATCTGGGCGCCATTGGGAAATACCATCCGGGCGATTTCCACCCATCGATCGACTTGAACCGTGCTCATTTGGGGACTTCATTCGCGCGCATGGCGGATAAGACCGCGCAGTATTGCTCGGGTTCGACAGTTGCCCTGACAGGCGGCCTTCTATACATTCGCGTCACCGCGTGCCGAAAACCATGAAAAACGACTCGCTCCTGTATGAAATAGCGCCGGAAGTGATGTGGACCATCGTCATCGTATCGGCGGTGATCCTTGCCAACATCACCATATCCGCCGTATTGCGCGGCCGCGGCTGGCTTTCCAGGGAAACCAAACTGCGCGCGTCAGTGTTCTGGCGCAATTTTTCGCTGCTAGTCGCTTTCATCGCGCTCATTTTCATCTGGCGTGTTGAGCTGCGTGCCGCCGCCCTGTCGCTTGCCGCGTTGAGTGTCGCGCTGGTCATTGCAGGCAAGGAACTGTTTACGTCCGTGCTGGGATACGTCCACCGCACCACGTCCGGGAGTTTCACTTTTGGCGATGTCATCGAGATCAACAATATCAAAGGCGAAGTTATTGACCAAACGCTGTTATCCACAACCGTGTTGGAAATGAGCGAGGAGCACCTGTTCACCGGCAGAGTGGTCCAGTTTCCAAACAGCTTCTATGTCTCCAACGCGATGAAGAATTATTCCCGGCTAGGCGATTATCAACTTGGCATGGTGACCATCCCACTGGCCGGCGGGACGGATGTGGAAACGGCCCGTCGCATCCTCTCCGAGGTTGCAACCGCGGTGTGTTCAGAGTTCGTGGCGCCCGCGCATGCGGCACTACGCGAATTGGAAGGCGAACAGTTTATCGTGATGCCGTCGGCCGAACCTCGAGTCAGTATCCGGCTGGGCGATGGCGGAAAGACCACCCTTCTGCTCCGGTTTCCGTGTCCCGCGAGTCAGCGCACGCGCACGGAGCAGGAGTTGCTGACCAGATACCTGGCCGGCATGCGTTCGGCGGCGGCGTCCTGATCCATACTTGGCTGGCGCGATGAGCGCCGCGGCGGCGGCGCGCAAACAAATTATCTGCGTAGGGCACGCCGCGCTTGATGATGTGTTTGCCGTCGACTCCTGGCCCGCTAACAGCGGCAAAATTGCGGCGCACGGTTTCACGCGAAGCGGTGGCGGCATGGCGGCCAATGCTGCATCGGCCATCGCACGGCTCGGCGGCGAAGCCGTATTCTGGGGACCCACGGGCGAAGACCCGGTTGCGGATGCGATTCGGGAATCGTTGATTGACGAGGGCGTCGACGTGCACGGCCTGCGGCGCTTCGCGGGCAGAACGTCCTCTCATTCAGCAGTGATCGTCGACCAGCGCGGGGAGCGCCTGGTCGTGGGCTATCGCGGCAGTGCACTGGAGGTGTCCGCAGATTGGCTGCCGCTCGAGCAGATACGGTGCGCCGCGGCGTTGCTTGCGGATGTGCGCTGGCCCGACGGTGCGTTGGTGGCATTGCATGCTGCTCGCAATGCCGGCATCCCGGCCGTCCTGGATGCCGAAATAGCTCCGGTGCAAACCATTGAGCTGCTTGCCGCAGCCGCCAGCCACGTCGTTTTTTCCGAGCGTGGCCTGGAAGCCTGTTGTGGCCGCGATAGCGCTGCAGGATTGCGCGGCATGCTGGAACACGGCGCGCTCATGGCTGCTGTGACGCGAGGCGCAGCCGGCGTCGACTGGGTTGAAGCGACTGGCCCTGGGAAACTCCTGCACTGTCCGGCGTTTCCGGTCGATACAGTCGATACGCTCGGCGCAGGAGATGTATTTCACGGTGCCTATACGCTGGCCCTGGCAGAAGGCCGCCTGATCGGCGAGGCGATCCGTTTTGCGGCAGCAGCCGCCGCAATCAAATGCAGCCGGCCCGGAGGCCGTAGTGGAACTCCGAACCGATCGGAAGTCGAAACGTTTTTGGCTAGCGCCGGTATGAAACCACGCGACTAACCAGCGATGGTTACGCCACCATCCGCGACAATGGTTTGGCCAGTCACGAAGGCCGCTGCGCGCGAGGCCAGAAACACCGCAATGCCGCCGATGTCATCCGGCTCGCCGATGCGTCGCAACGGCGTCTGCGATTCATAACGCTGGAGTATCTCGGGGTTTTCCCACAAGGCGCGTGCGAAATCTGTCTTCACCAAACCCGGTGCAATGCAATTGATGCGGATGTTTTGAGGACCCCATTCCATTGCAAGGTTGCGCGCCAGCTGCATGTCGGCGGCCTTGGAAATGGCGTAGCCGCCGAGCACTGAGGTGCCTTTGAGTCCGCCAATCGAGGAAACGATGATGACAACGCCATCTTTTCTCCGGGCCATTTCGGGCAGCACCAGATTGGCCAGCCAGTGATTGGAGACGATATTGTTCTGCAGAATCTTGTTGAACGCATCGTCTGGCATGTTTGCCATGGACCCGTAGTACGGATTGCTGGCCGCATTGCATACCAGCACATCGATTTTCCCGCATTGGCTGCGCGTTTGAGTCACGAGCGCTTCCAGTTGGGTTTTGTCGCCGATATTTGCAGGAATCGCGATGGCGTCGCCCCCCGCCGCTCGGATGCTGTTTGCGACTTCTTCGCAGGCCGGTGCCTTCCGGCTCGAGATCACGACTTTTGCGCCCGCTTTGGCAAGATGCTCTGCAATGGAGCGGCCGATGCCGCGCGTGGAGCCGGTAACGATTGCTACTTTGCCGTCAAGTGCGAATGCGTCCATAAAGCTTCTCCGTTGCAAAAAAATGGCCAGCCGCGGTTGGCGATCGATGCCGGAAATGCCGCGCCTACTGCTGGCCTTCCTCGATTACTTTCTTCAGATTCTCGAGGCCCATCTCGTAGACTTTATTCAGTCCGTTGAGTGGCGTGGCATCGTCTTGTCCGGGTGGTGGCTCATCGGTCCAGTAGGCAACGCGCTTGAAGCGGGCTTTCCAGACCACCTTGCTTTTGCCACCGCCATCGTCGGAAACCGTGATCGTCGGGAAGTAATCGGTCGCCCCCACTTGACCACCGATGTAGGTGTACCCCAACGACATAGTCCACGGTTCATATGCGATCAGCTTTTCCTGCACCTTCGTTCCATTGGCGCGGGTGAGTTCTCGGATAGCACCGACCTCGCGGTTCTTGCCAAGAATGAGCCGGCTTTCCACGATGACCGGCAGCCAGCGCGGCAGGCCATTGAAGTCGCTGACGACCTGCCAGACGGCTTCAGGCGGTGCATTGATCACGATGGAATGCTCAATGCTCATTTCTGGTGCTTCGGCAGCAGACGCGGGTGCGGCCAGAGCCGCGATGATCAGTGAGGCAAGTGCCTTTAACGCTTTCATGTGGTTCTCCCTGTTGTTCAGCATGACTATGCGAACTGTTTTTTAATGTCCCGGGACGACGGTTTCGCATGACAACTCAAACCTGTTCGCATCCAGCGGGGACAGAGCCTACCGCATTAAACAGAGCGCCGCGACCCCGTTCGAAATGACGAACAATTGATTTAGAAAGCCGACAGAATTGGGCCGGCCTTATCGGCGCGGGAGCTTGTGCTAGCATCATTCTCCTTTCACTGACGGAAACGATATGAGTCCGGTATTGAGCGCCGAAGAACTCGCACACTATCAGCAACGCGGTTACGTTTTGCCGCGCTACCGGCTACCCGATCCACTGTTGCAAAGCCTGCGCAAGAGTCTGGACCAACTGCTTGCCGCTTACACCGATGTTGCGCAGGAGGACCTGGCCAATCCGCACATGCTTCCGCCCACCAGCGGCCCCGACATGAATCCCTTCATGGCGGCGGCGCGCCACCCGGCCATACTGGACATGGTGGAACAAATTATTGGGCCGGACATCGTGTTGTGGATCGGCCGGATTTTGTGCAAGCCGCCCGTCAAGGGCAGGGAAGTACCCTGGCATCAGGATGGCGAATACTGGCCGATGCGGCCGCTGGCAACGTGCTCGGTGTGGATCGCCATCGATCCGGTTTCAGTGGCGAACGGCTGCATGCGCTTCATCCCCGGCTCGCATCAGCGCAAGGAGCTGTACAAACACCATGTCAGCGATCGCAAGGACCTGGTGCTCAATCTTGAACTTGATTCGAACCAGTTTGATGAACGCGAAGCGGTCAACGTTGAACTTGAGCCGGGCCAGATATCGCTTCATGACGTGCGCATGATTCATGGTTCGCTTGCCAATACTTCGGGCCAGCGTCGCGCGGCTTTGATCCTGCGCTACATGCCGGGGACTTCGCATTACGACCGGTCATTACGCGACCAGCGCCGCGACAAATCGCCCTTCAATATTTATGATCAGCCGCTATGGCTGATGCGTGGCGAAGACAAGTCGCGCAAGAACGATCTTCTGCACGGACACGACATCTGGAAACGTCGTTACGCCAGCGGACTAGGCGTAAGTTCCGGAAGCGCGGGATGAAGGGGACCGCGCCAATCGTGACGGGGTGACGGTCGTAAGACCTGAAGCCGCGCAGTTACGATAGTTAGGCTAGCTACGGTCTCAAATGAACATCGCCAATTTCCTGGTGCGTTCCGCGCGCACGTTTCCCGATCGCCCGGCGGTATCGCTCGGCGACACGGTATGGATAGGCTATGGCGACCTCATGCGGCGAGTGTCCGCGATGGCCGCCGGATTCCGTAACTCGCTTGCACTGGTTCCAGGCGATCGGGTCGCGCTTGCGATGGCAAATTGTCCGCAATACATCGAAATCTGGTATGCGGCCTGGTACGCAGGACTGACGACCGTACCGATGAATTCAAAGCTGCATCCAAAAGAGCTCGAATTCATCCTGCGCGATTCGGGTGCCAGGATCTGCTTCGCTTCTTCCGGGCTCACTTCGGCAGTAGAGGGCCTGCGCGGCGAACTGCCGGCCCTCGAGCGCGTACTTGATGTGGGATCGTCCGACTATACGGCGCTGTACCGGGCGCACCCCGGTATCGCCATGCATCAGACGGCCCCCGAAGGGATTGCGTGGCTGTTTTACACCAGCGGCACTACCGGCCGGCCGAAGGGCGTGATGATCACGCATCGCAACGTTTTGTCCATGTCACTAGCCTATTTTGCTGCCGTCGATACCATCGGCCCGCGTGATTGCGTGCTGCATGCCGCACCGATGTCGCACGGCTCCGGACAGTACAATTTTCCGCATATGCTGGTGGGCGCGAATCAGGTTATTCCTGATAGCGGTCATTTCGATGCTGCAGAGATATTTGACTTATGCAGGTGCTGGACCGGCGTGACAATGTTCGCTGCGCCCACCATGGTGCATCGCCTGGTTGCGCACGCAAGCAAGCACGCGCCCGCATTGGATGGCCTCAAGACGATCGTGTACGGCGGGGGGCCGATGTACTTGCAGGGAATCCTAAATGCGCTCGATACCCTGGGGCCGCGCTTCGCGCAAATCTACGGCCAGGGCGAATCACCCATGACCATTACAGCGCTGTCCAAAGCACAGATCACGGATCGCAATCAACCACGCTATGAGCAGCGGCTGG
>DATMZQ010000421.1:0-2766 GCA_035573615.1 Burkholderiales bacterium
GGCAGTGGCCAGGATCACCAGCCCGAGAATGACCGACTTGGTGGCGGCCGCGCCGACGTAGGCAAGCACAATCTCGACCGCCGATACGGGCGCTGAAAGGATCTCGTATATCGTGCCGGTAAATTTGGGCAGGTATATACCGAACGAAGCATTATTCAGGCTTTCGGTAAACAGTGACAGCATGATCAGGCCCGGCACGATGAATGCGCCATAGTGCACGCCGCTGACTTCATTCATGCGCGCGCCAATGGCAGCCCCGAACACCACGAAATAGAGCGAAGTCGTTATTACCGGCGTCACCAGACTTTGCCATAGCGTGCGTTTGAAGCGCGACAGCTCAAAGCGGTAAATGGCCAGAACGCCATGACGGTTGAATGAGGCAATGCCGGCGCTAATCATCTGCGCTGATGGACCAGGCTCACGAAAATATCTTCCAGTGAGCTTTGTTGGGTCTGCAGATCCTTGAACGCAATGCCAAGCTCGCTCACCCGGCGTAGCAGCATCGGGATGCCGGTTCCTTCGTCACGAGCATCGAAGTCGTAGACTAATGCATTACCGCCGTCTTGCAGAGTCACCCGCCACTGCGCCAGTCCCGCAGGAACGGCCGCCATCGGTTCCTGCAACTGCAAGGTAAGCCGCTTCTTGCCGAGCTTTTTCATGAGCTCGGTTTTTTCTTCGACCAGAATCAACTCACCTTTGTTGATGACTCCGATGCGGTCCGCCATTTCTTCGGCCTCATCGATGTAATGCGTGGTCAGGATGATGGTTACGCCGCTGTCACGTAGTCGCCGCACCAGGCGCCACATATCGCGGCGCAATTCAACATCGACACCGGCTGTCGGTTCATCGAGAAAAAGGATCTCGGGCTCGTGCGCCAGCGCCTTCGCGATCAGCAAACGGCGCTTCATGCCACCGGACAAGGTCATGATTTTGGCGTTGCGCTTTTCCCATAACGACAGGTCCCGCAGCACCTTTTCAAGATGCACTGCATCCGGCGCGCGCCCGAAAAGTCCGCGGCTGAAGCGGACCGTGTTCCATACCGTCTCAAAGGTATCGGTGTGCAATTCCTGGGGCACCAGGCCGATTTTCGCGCGCGACGCCCGGTACTCCCGCACGATGTCATGGCCATCAGTCAGCACTGTTCCACTCGTCGGCGTCACCAGGCCGCAGATTATGTTGATGAGCGTGGTCTTGCCGGCGCCATTCGGGCCGAGCAAAGCGAATATCTCTCCGCCGCGAATTTCAAGATCGATATTGTTCAACGCCTGCAGGCCGGACGCGTATTTCTTCGTCAGCTTCGCGACGCTGATAACGGGCGCCATACGGGAGACCGCGCTGGCTTGCCTGCCTTTGGATTGCGCGCTTGTTTCTACTAGATCCATGATTAGCCCTGATCACTGGCGCAACATGTTGGCCGTTGTCCTGCGTTCACCCGGCAATTCAGTCATTCTTGATTGCTTCGGCCTGAATGCGTAACTGAACCTTGCCGGCATCGCCTTGCCCATACTGGCTCATCTTCATGCCGTATTCGGACCAGTTGAGTTCGCCTTGCGCTTCGGCCCCGCAGACCTCCCTCTTCAGCATGGGATGGACAATGCAGTTGAACAGTTCAATGTGCAATACGACCGGGCGCGTGATGCCCCGGATGGTTATCTTTCCATCGACGCTCGCCGGCTTATCGCCGTTGAATTTGATTGCACCCTTGTAGGTCGCGGTGGGAAACCGGCTGACATCGAAAAAATCATCCGAGCGTGCTTTTTCGTCCATCGCGTCCAGGCCGAAATTGATGCTCGCCACATCGATTACGATGTCCGCGCTGCCGCTCTTCGCTGCCCGGTCGAGCATGATGCTGCCGTGCGTCTTGTTGAATTTGCCGCGCCAGACCGAAATTCCCATGTGCGAGAACGCAATGCTCGGATACGTGTGCTGCGGATCGATGGTGTAGCCGTCGGCCGTTGCAACGCCAGGGGCTATTGCACCGGCCAGTACTGCAACAAGGATGGTCTTTCTGAATGGCATGAGTTGTCCTCCGTGGTTTGGGGTATTGCTGAATCGCCCCGGCGCTCAGGTCGCTACGATGACCATCCATGACACGCCAAAGCGGTCGGCGACCATGCCGAAACGTGGCGCAAAAAAAGTCTTGCTCATGGGCATCTGGACCTGGCCTCCCTCTCCCAACGCGGCGAACAGTCGTTCAGCTTCGACTTCATTCGGCACCGACAGCGACAGCGAAAACCCCTGGAAATTTGGCTTGCCTTTGCAGTTGCCATCGGAAGCCATGATCGTCGTGTCGCCGATGCGCAGTGCCGCGTGCATGATCTTGTTTTCTGCCCCTGGCGGCAGCATGCCTGGCGGTGCGGGCTCGGGTGCCTCCTTGTAGCGCATCAGCATCGTAACTTCAGCGCCAACTTTGCGCCGGTAGAATTCGATCGCCTCCTCGCAACGGCCGTCGAAAGACAGATACGTTTGAATCAGCATGGTGTCTTGCCCTCTGATTTGATTGAACGGCTGCCGCCGCGGTGAATCCAGTGCCTTTGTTTGGTGGCAGATCCAGCATCTGGTTCCCGACCCGCCTAATTTACAACTACATCACGATGCAACTCGGTGTCCCACCGGGCGTGGGCGCCGAAACGGGCCAGCAGTGGCGCGCATGCGGGGCCCGCAAGGGCAGCGACCTTCGTCAATGCATCAGCCACGATGCAACTCGGCGCAGCAACCATCACGGCGGCGCCGGCGTCCCAGGCGTGGCGCGTGTGGGGATTGAAG
>DATMZQ010000422.1:0-4364 GCA_035573615.1 Burkholderiales bacterium
GGCTTAGTACCAATATGTTTCCGCCAGGAGGTATTTCCGTGAGCGCGGATGAAAATGCCACATGCAAACTTGAGTCTGATGCAATTTCCTGATAGTTATCGAAGACGAGCAACGCATCCTCTGGGAGCTGTGAAAAAACCGTCCTAATGAATCTGCGTGCAAAACCTGGCACATCAGACAAATATTCCGAAGTAAGCAGCCGGAGAGATTTTGCTTTTGGTATTGCAAGGCGTTCGACGCCTTGCTTCAAATAATAGAAAAAAGTGGCCGGATCGCTATCACCGGGATCCACCTGATACCAAATTGCAGGCACACCGGCTTCTTCCAGATAACTCGCCGCAAGCGTCGTCTTGCCCGCTCCTGGTGGCCCGACAATCCAGACCACCGGGTGTTCGCGTTTCTGATCGAGCAGATGAAAGAGTCTTTCCCGGGCGACGGCTTTATAAAGGCGAGGTCGGGTGAGCTTGGCGAGCTGTGGCGGCTTTTTCGGCATTCCCGCTCCAGCAGAAAAAACACGATGACAGCGCCATTGTTGCGCGATCCGCCGCAAAAGAAAACGCCCGGTTTGTCAGCTGAGCGACAGCTCTCAGCGAGTCTTATCCCAGCCTTTGCCGAAGGCTCACCTCAGCGGCCGAAAAAACTCCCGAATCTCCTGCGCCAGCAATTCCGGCTGCTCCAGCGCCGCAAAGTGGCCGCCCTTCGGCATCTTCGACCAGCGGCGGATGTCGCTGTACATCTTTTCCGCCAGCGATCGGGGCGGGCGCAGGATCTCCTTCGGAAACTCCGCGTAGCCCATGGGTACGCCGATGCGGGCGCCATCGGGGATGGGCCACGGCCCGTGCATGCGAGCGTAATACGGCCAGAACGAAGAGCCGATCGCGCCGGTTATCCAGTAGAGCATGATGTTCGTCAACAGGTCGTCGCGGCCGAGATAAGCATCGAGGTCGCCGCGGTGATCGCTCCACGTATGAAACTTTTCAACAATCCACGCAGCCAGCCCTACCGGCGAATCGCTCAACCCATACGCCAGCGTCTGTGGCTTGGTGCCCTGAATCCAGGTATAGCCGACTTCTTCTTTCATCCAGTGCGCGCGCTCTGCAAAATAGCGTTGTTCTTCTGCGCTGGGACGTTGGGGAGGTGCCGTATCGCGCCGAAGGCTCAACAAATTGATATGGATGCCGGCCAGTCGCTCGGGATACGCGTATCCAAGCCTCGATGTGACGAACCCGCCCCAGTCGCCGCCTTGAGCCGCGAAGCGCTGGTAACCCAGCACGTCAGTCATGAGTTCGGCAAACACATCAGCAATCTGCTCGATGGAGAAGCGTTGCTGATTGGGTGTGAAAGACAACGTATAGCCGGGCAAAGATGGCGCAATGACGGTGAAGGCATCCGCGGGATCGCCGCCGAAACGCGCCGGATCGGTCAGCATCGGAATGATCTTATGGAATTCGTGCACCGAGCCCGGCCAGCCGTGCGAGAGCAGCAGTGGCATGGGATTGCGTCCCTTGCCTTCTTCGCGAATGAAGTGCAAATCGATGCCGCCTAGCTTGACCTTGAACTGAGTGAATCGGTTCAGCTGCGCTTCATGCTTGCGCCAGTCGTACTGATCACGCCAGTACGCGACGAGCGCTTTCAGATACGGCAGGTCGGTGCCGTACTTCCAATGGTTGTCGGGCACCTCGTCTGGCCAACGTACTCGCGCCAGTCGCGTTTTGAGATCGTCGAGCACATCGTCGCCGACATGCAAGGAAAAGGGCGTTGGTTTGGCGGCCATGTCGTTCTCCAGGGAAGCCGCATTGTTCGCTACTCGCGCGACAGCGTCCAATATATTGCCGAAGGCGCACTGATAGCCGCCGTGAATCAGGCTTTACGCTTTAGAGGAACGGCACCCTCGGACAGCGATTGATCGCTCAATCGTCGCAGGTGGATTTGGCTGCGGAGTACCCGACGCGCGTGGGGCTGCCGGCAATGAACAGGAATTTTTTCTGGATAGCATAGGCCTCCTGCTCGCGGTGGTACCAGCGCTCGCAGGGCCTCATGTCGCCGTGCTCCCCGCTCATCTCTTGCGCGTAGTGCACGAGCTCATGCAACAGGATCGAGCGGGCGAACAAGTCTGTTTCCGGTTTGAGGCGTTCATCGATATAGATGCCTTCTCCGGGGCGGTACGCAGCAAGAGCGCCACACTTGGCGTGGCACACTATTTCTTCGATACGCTGGTGCGAAACCTGGATGATTTCGGGCAATGCCACCAGCCGGTGGTATTTGGATAGCTGGTCCAGCGCGGACACCAGGGCCGGCATCAGCTCTGCCGCCGAAAGTGTTGCCGCGCTCGCGTCTCCAATGGAAGATTGGGATATGACGCTGCGATCATCCGCATAGGTACTGTACATTCCCTCCTGGATGCCCGGCTTCGGCACGGCGGGCGGGCTGATTTCTTCCGCAACGATATTGGCCGAAAACAGCAGCGCAAGGCTGCCCAATGCTGCCGCCATCAGATTCAAGCGGGACGCTGGCCGGGGCTGCCAATGTTTGCCCCGCATGCAAGACAATGGATCCATTGTGTCAGCGACCGTGGCTCAGGAAAGGGACCAGATCGCGCAACAAATCCTCGGGCGCTTCTTCCGGAATGAAATGGCCGCACATCAACGCGTGCCCGCGCACATCGTCAGCTTTTTCACGCCATGTCTTGAGCACATCGAATAACGTATGCATTTTGCCTTGCTCCCCCCATATGGCCAGTACCGGGCAGGAAAGTTTCTTCCCGAGGTCGCGTTCGTCGTCGGCAATGTCAACCGTGGCGGCGGCACGATAGTCCTCCAGGCCGCCGCGTATCGTTCCCGGCAAGGTAAAGGCTCGCAGGTATTCCGCAAACATCGGCTCTTCGATCGCATCCTGCCGAAAACAAAGGGCACGGAACATGTTGCGTAGAAACGCCTCTGCGCTGTTGGCGATCATGATTTCCGGCAGGTCCGGCAGCTGAAAGAAGAACCAGTGCCAGTAAGCGGCCGCGAGATCTTTTCCAGCATCGCGAAATACCGTATGGGTCGGTACGATATCCAGCACGGTCAGATTTTTGACGGCTTCAGGATAATCCATGGCCAAACGATGTGAAACGCGCGCGCCACGATCGTGCCCGACCAGCGCGAAACGCGCAAAGCCGAACGCCTTCATGGTTTCCACGACGTCCTTCGCCATGCTGCGCTTGTCGTAGCCATCGCGCGGTTTATCGGAATCGCCATAGCCGCGCAAATCGGGACATACCACGGTGAAGCGGTTCAGCAGCACCGGCGCGACCTTGCGCCACATCTGCGCCGTTTGTGGATAACCATGCAGCAACACAACGGGATCGCCTTCGCCGCCGACCCACGTGTTGACGCGGATTCCGTTGGCGCGGATGGTCTGTTGCCTCATGCCAGGCATGAAGTTCATAAGAGTCCGTGACGATCGTAACGACGTGACGACGAAACGACGTAAGGTTGTGGCTTTGCGCTTGTCATAGAGTTAGCTCTTTGTATGCTTGTAAAAGCGTTACCGCTTCCCTCAACGTCGTCACGGGCATTATTTTCCAAGGTACTTGCGCAACCGCTCGACTCCATCCTGCAACACCGGAATCGATTTTGGATAGGAAAAGCGCACATGCTGCGGGGCGCGATGGTCGCCGAAATCCAATCCTGGAGCAATGGCGACGCCGGCCTTTTCAAGCAGGTCCCAACAGAACTGATAGCTATCGGATGTGTGCCGCTCACAATTTGCATAGATATAGAAGGCACCTTCCGGCGTAACCGGTATGTCGAAGCCTAGACTGCGCAACTGCGGCAACAGGAAATCGCGCTGAGCGCGAAACGCGTCGCGCCTTTGCTCCAGCAGCGCAACGGTGTCGGGATGAAACGCGGCGAGTGCGGCCTGCTGTGCCAGGTCGGAAGGAGAAATGAACAGATTCTGCGCCAGTTTGTCGACCGGCTCGATGTACTGTTCCGGCGCGACCATCCAGCCGATGCGCCACCCCGTCATGCCGAAATATTTGGAGAAACTATTGATGATAAAAATATCGTCGGCAAATTCCAGTGCGCTCCGGTCGCGCTTGCCATAAGTCAGGCCATGGTAAATCTCATCGACAATCAGCACGCCGCCATGCGCCTTGACGATGGCATGGATACGCTGCAGTTCGCCGTGATCGATCAACGTGCCGGTCGGATTCGACGGCGATGCAATCAGTACCGCGGCGGTTTTTGGACTCCAGTGTTTTTCCACGAGATTCGCAGTGAGCTGATACGCCGTATCCGCGCCAACTGGAATGCCGATGGGCTCGCCTTCCATGGTGCGCACGAAATGGCGATTGCACGGGTAGCCCGGATCGGCCATCA
>DATMZQ010000423.1:0-6718 GCA_035573615.1 Burkholderiales bacterium
CGAGATTATAAGCGCCTGCCTCGCCATTCTGGAGCGTCCGGAAATAAGTCTGGACGAACTCATAGAACTCGTGCCCGGCCCGGACTTCCCCACCAAGGGAATCATCTATGGCACCGCTGGCGTAAAAGAGGGTTATCGCACGGGACGCGGCCGTATCGTTATCCGCGCCCGCACACATGTGGAAGAACTGGAGAAGGGCAATCGTTCGGCCATTGTTATCGACGAATTGCCTTATCAGGTCAACAAATCATCTTTGTTGATGAAGATCGGCGAGATGGTGCGGGAAAAGCGCCTGGATGGCTTATCTGAAATTCGCGATGAGTCGGATAAATCCGGTATGCGAGTAGTGCTGGAACTGAAACGCGGCGAGGTCCCCGAAGTCATCCTGAATAATCTGTATAAAGAAACGCAGATGCAGGATACCTTCGGCATGAATATGGTGGCACTGGTTGAAAACCAGCCTCGCCTGCTTAACCTGAAGGAAATACTGGACGCTTTTCTGCGCCACCGTCGCGAGGTCATTACGCGCCGCACGGTATTCGAACTCAGAAAGGCGCGTGACCGCGGTCATGTGCTCGAAGGCCTGGCAGTCGCGCTATCGAACGTCGACGAAATTATTGCGCTCATCAAGGCGGCGGCCGCGCCAGCAGAAGCAAAACGAGAATTGATGACGCGCACGTGGCGTTCCCAGCTTGTCGAATCGATGCTTGCGCGTGCGGGCGTACAGGAAGCGCGTCCGGAAGGGATTTCCGCAGAATTTGGTTTGCAGCCGGACGGATACCGGCTCTCCGAAGTACAGTCACAGCGCATTCTCGAAATGCAGCTCCAGCGTCTCACGGGGCTGGAACAGGAAAAAATCGTCAACGAATACCGCGAGGTCATGGATACCATCGCAGACTTGCTGGATATCCTGGCCAGGCCGGAGCGTATTACCGTGATTATCAGGGACGAACTCTCCAAGACCCGGGAAGAGTTCGGTGATGAACGGCGTAGCGAAATAGTCATGAATGCACAGGACCTGAGTATGGAGGACCTGATTGCGCCGGAAGATGTCGTAGTGACGCTTTCCCATAGCGGATATGTCAAGGCGCAGCCGCTCGCTGATTATCGCGCGCAGAAGCGCGGCGGCCGGGGCAGGCAGGCTACGGCTACCAAGGAAAACGATTTCATTGACAACCTGTTCATTGCCAATACGCACGATTATGTTCTTTGTTTCTCCAGCCACGGGCAGCTTTACTGGATCAAGGTCTATAACGTCCCGCAGGGCGGTCCGGCCAGCCGCGGCAAGCCGATTGTCAATCTGCTTCCGCTAACGGAAGGCGAAAAGATCACGGCCATACTCCCGGTGCGCGAATTCGACGAGAACAAATACATTTTCATGGCCACGGCGAATGGCACAGTGAAAAAGACGCCGTTGTCAGATTTTTCCCGTCCGCGGCCCTCCGGCATCATTGCAGTAGACCTTGACGAGGGCGATTACCTGATCGGAGTTGCCCTCACCGAGGGCCGCCACGACATCATGTTGTTCTCAGACGCAGGCAAGGCGGTTCGTTTCGATGAGCAGGATGTGCGGCCCATGGGACGCGTATCGCGCGGCGTGCGCGGGATGAGACTTTCGGGCGGACAGAAGGTGATATCGCTCCTGGTCGCTGAAAATGAGTCGGTTTCGGTTTTGACCGCGACGGAGAACGGATTTGGGAAGCGTACCCCCATCACGGAGTACACGCGACACGGCCGGGGGTCGCAAGGCATGATCGCGATTCAGACCACCGCCCGTAATGGCAACGTCGTCGCGGCTACGCTGGTGGATAACAGTGACGACATCATGCTGATTACCACTGGCGGTGTGCTGATTCGGATGCGGGTCGCGGAGATTCGTGAAATGAGTCGCGCAACGCAGGGCGTTACATTGATCAATCTTGGGCCTGAAGAGAAACTGGCCGGATTGCAAAAAATCGTCGATAGCGAAGATCTCGGGGAAGCTTTGGATGCGGTTGCCGAGCCTGTCGATGAAGATACAGGCCCGGGTGCTGAAGATCATCAGTCCGGCCCGGATAGTACCGAATAACAATATCGATGCCGCGTGCATTGACGCGGATTTCAGTAAGCGGAGCAACGGTGGCAAGAGTATTCAATTTCAGCGCGGGACCCGCGGTTTTGCCGCAACCTGTATTGGAAAAAGCGCGTGACGAAATGCTCGATTGGCACGGATCGGGTATGTGCGTGATGGAGATGAGTCATCGCGGCAAAGAATTTATTTCTATCCACGCCCACGCCGAAGCCACCTTGCGCGAGCTGCTGGCTGTTCCAAACAATTACAAGGTGCTATTCCTGCAGGGCGGAGCGATTGCCGAAAACGCCATTGTGCCCATGAACCTTTTGCGTGGTCTTGACGTCGCGGACTATATCAATACAGGTGAGTGGTCCAAGAAATCTATCAAGGAGGCAAAAAAATATTGCAATGTGAACGTGGCTGCGTCGAGCGAAGATAAAAATTTTTCATATATCCCGCACCGCGAAACATGGCGGCTCAGCAAGAATGCCGCCTATGTCCACATATGCTCAAACGAGACAATCGGAGGGGTGGAATATCACTGGGTTCCGGAAACCGGCGAAATTCCGCTCGTGGCCGACATGTCCTCAAACATATTGTCTCGACCGGTAGATGTTTCCGCCTACGGATTAATTTACGCTGGGGCACAGAAGAACATTGGCCCGGCAGGCCTGACGATAGTCATCGTCCGTGATGATTTGATCGGCCAGGCATCACCCTTCACGCCTTCGGCTTTTGATTACCGACAACAAGCTGAAAATGACTCGATGCTGAATACGCCGCCCACTTATGCGATCTATATCGCAGGGCTGGTATTCGATTGGCTCAAACAGCAGGGTGGTCTGGCGCAGGTCGAAAAGCACAACATGGCGAAGGCGGCACTGCTGTACAACTATCTGGACGCGAGCGGTTTGTTCGTCAGTCCGGTCGACAAGCGGGATCGCTCGCGCATGAATGTGCCATTCAAGCTTCGTCAAGAATCGCTGGACGAGCAATTTTTGAAGGGCGCCCAGCAACGCGGGATGCTGCAGCTCAAGGGCCATCGGTCGGTCGGCGGGATGCGCGCCTCCATTTACAATGCCATGCCAATCGAAGGCGTCAAGACTCTGGTCGGATATATGGAAGAATTTGAGAAAAGCCATGGCTGAACTGATGTCCATTCTTACCCTGAATGCCATTTCACCGTCCGGCCTGCAACGTTTCCCGTCCGAGCGCTATTCGGTGGGCGCTCAAGTCCAGACGCCGGCGGCTATCCTGGTGCGCTCGCAGGATATGAGAACTATGCGGATTGCCGAGTCGGTACACGCGATTGGCAGGGCCGGTGCCGGCACGAACAATATCCCGGTGCAGGAAATGAGCAAGCGCGGAATCCCGGTATTCAATGCACCGGGCGCTAATGCCAACGCGGTGAAGGAGCTGGTTTTGGCCGGTATGCTGATTGCTGCGCGCAATCTCGTTCCGGCCATCCGTTTTACGGACGGATTGTCAGGCAGCGACGAAGAGATTGAGAAAAAAGTCGAAGACGGGAAGAAGAATTTCGCAGGCGTCGAACTTCCACAGCATGTTCTTGGCGTCATCGGACTCGGTAAGGTAGGCAGCCTGGTCGCGGATGCGGCGATCAAGCTTGGTATGGAAGTGTTCGGTTATGACCCCGAGATTACGGTGGATGCGGCCTGGAGTCTTCCTTCACAGGTCAGAAAAGCACACAGCATTGAAGAAGTGCTCCGCAGCAGTGATTTCGTGACCCTGCACGTGCCCCTGCTGGATGGAACGCGCAACCTGATAGACGCCAAGCGCATCGGGCTGATGAAATCGGCGGCAGTGCTGCTGAATTTTTCGCGCGATGGCATTGTCGACAATACTGCAGTGCTCGATGCACTCGATGCTGCAAAGCTCAAAGCCTATGTGTGCGATTTTCCCGGCGCCCGCCTGAAGGGACATCCGGCAGTAATTGCGACACCGCACCTGGGAGCCTCAACTCAGGAAGCGGAGGAGAATTGCGCAATCATGGTCGTTGACCAGGTGCGAGACTATCTGGAAAACGGCAATATTCGCAATGCAGTTAATTTCCCGGATGTGGTCATGTCCCGGGAATCACCGTATCGGCTCGGAATTTCCAATGCGAATGTGCCCAATATGGTGGGCCAGATTTCAACGACGCTCGCGCAGGCCGGGCTGAATATCCATAACATGCTGAATAAGTCAAAAAAGGACATGGCTTACACGCTGGTAGACGTCGATAGCGCCGTGCAGCGCAATGTCATAGAAAAAATTGCCGCGATCGCAGGCGTGCTGGCGGTCCGTTACCTTCCAGCGGCCTAAGTAAATGGCCGATAAGCTGAGGCAGTCCCGCGAGCGTATCGATGCCCTGGACCTGGAAATCCTGAAGCTCGTGAATGAGCGAGCTTCGACGGCCCATGCTATCGGCAAGCTAAAGGACGACGGTATCGTCTACCGACCGGAACGCGAGGCGCAAGTGCTTCGGCGGCTTGCGGAGGCGAATCTTGGCCCGTTGTCGGGCAAGGTCGTCATGCACCTGTTTACGGAAATCATATCCGCGTGTCGTGCGCTGGAAGATGCGTTCTCGGTGGCGAGCCTGGGACCGAAGGGCACATTCAGCGAAGAAGCGGTCGTCAAGCATTTTGGTGGCCAATCCCCGGTCGTTCTGTGCGCCTCGATTGACGAAGTATTCCGTTCCGTGGAAACGGGAAGCGTCGGGTATGGGGTCGTGCCCATTGAGAATTCGACTGAAGGGGCGATTGGCCGAACGCTGGATCTGCTGTTGTCCACGCAACTGCGCTTGTGCGGCGAAGTGCTGTTGCCGGTCCATCAGAATCTGCTTTCGAAAGGCACGGACATTGCCGCCGTTACCCGTATCTTTTCCCATGCGCAGAGCCTTGCCCAGTGCAACCGCTGGCTCGCACAGCACTGTCCGCGCGCAGAACGGGTACCGGTTACCAGCAATGCGGAGGCCGCGAAAATGGCGCAGGAAGCCGATTTTTCCGCAGCCATCGCGGGCAGATCCGCTGCTGCACACTATGGTCTGGCGGTGCTGGCCGACAATATCGAAGATGAGCCAAACAATACGACCCGATTCGTCGTGCTATCCGCTCAGGAGCCAGCACCATCGGGCAACGACAAGACATCCCTGGTCATGTCCACACGTAACGTACCCGGAGCCATCCACGAATTGCTGACCCCGCTGGCAAATAACGGAGTCAGCATGACGCGGTTGGAATCACGTCCGTCCCGCACCGGATTGTGGGAGTACGTTTTCTTTGTTGACATGGAAGGCCATCAAAACGAGGAACATGTGGCGCGTGCCCTCAAGGAGATGAGGGAATTGGCCGCCTTCCTCAAAATTCTGGGCTCGTATCCCATCGCCGTCCAATGAGCCCCGTCACCGCAGAGCAGCTCGTGGACGTTTGCGAACGTGCACCAGCGTATGTCCGCGCAATCGCACCTTACCAGCCCGGCAAGCCGATCTCTGAACTCGCTCGCGAGATGGGTCTGCAGGAGAGTTCCATCGTAAAACTGGCGTCGAACGAAAATCCCCGAGGAGCCAGTCCGAAAGCGATTGCTGCCATGCGCATCGCGATTGGTGCTACGGGACGTTATCCAGACGGCAACGCTTATGCACTTAAGGATGCGCTTACGAAGCGGTATGGCGTGGCGCACGATCGCATCGTGCTGGGCAACGGTTCCAATGACGTGCTCGAGATGGCTGCGCGCGCTTTCCTCTCGCCCAAAGCGTCGGCCGTGTATTCGGAACACGCGTTTGTTGTTTATTCATTGGCGACCCAGGCGGTGGGTGCGACCGGCATTGTGGTGCCCGCACATAATTTTGGTCACGACCTCGATGCGATGTCCAAGGCGATCCGAAGCGATACGCGCGTGGTGTTTATCGCCAATCCGAACAATCCGACCGGAACCTGGTTGCCACCGGAGCAGATCCACGGGTTCCTGACCAAAACCCCAGCGGACGTACTGGTCGTGCTGGACGAAGCCTATAACGAATATCTGGACCCCGACTTACGCAGCAATGCGGTTGCCTGGAGCGAAGAATTTCCAAACCTCGTCGTATCTCGCACCTTTTCGAAGGCGTACGGGCTTGCCGGATTGCGGGTGGGTTATGGATTTTCCCATCCAGGTGTCATTGATTTGATGAACCGGGTACGTCAGCCGTTTAATGTAAGCGATATTGGGCAGGTTGGCGCCGCCGCCGCATTATTCGACGATGAATTCGTCCAGCAAAGTACGTTGCTCAACCGGCATGGGATGAAAGCACTTACCGAAGCATTCACCAGTCTGGGCTTGTCCTGGATTCCGTCGCATGGCAATTTCGTATGCGTCAAGGTCGGAAAAGCCGCAGAAGTTTTCCAGCGGTTGCTCAAGCAGGGTGTCATTGTGCGGCCTATCGTCTCCTACGGGATGCCGGAGCACCTGCGCGTTTCAATCGGGACCGAGTCCGAAAATGCCCGCTTTCTTGCGGCGCTTGCAGTATCCATTCAGTGAAGTCGATCGCATCGTCCTGAATAAGCGCGCATCAGTCTTGAAGAAATTCAATTGCGACAAACTGGTTGTAATCGGCGTCGGACTTATTGGCGGTTCGGTAGCAACCGCACTGAGGCGTGCCAACAGCGTGCGGCGCATTGTTGGAGTGGG
>DATMZQ010000424.1:0-7335 GCA_035573615.1 Burkholderiales bacterium
TTGCGCGTGTCGGCAGAGCGCAGCAGCAGGGCCGCGCTGTTGATGGCGCCGGCGGACAGCACGAACAGCCGCGCGCTGACCGACGCCGTTGCCCCATTCCTGCGGTAGTGCGCGCCGACGATGCGTTTACCATTGTCGTCGGCAACAAGCCGGGTGACTTCGCTGCCGGTCTGCAATGCAACGTTCGCATGCTTCAATGCCGGATCGATCAGCCTGGTCTCGGCGTCCCCCTTTGCACCAATCCGACAGGGGAAGGCATCGCATGTGCCGCAGCGGATGCAACTACCGCCGGCATGCAGATCGACCGCGGAAGGCATGTGAAAGGGGTGCAGGCCCAGTGCACGCATGCGCTCGAATGCCTTCGCGATAATGGGTTCGTGCGGAATCGGCGCATGCGGATAGGGCGTGGAGCGCGGCGGTTCAGTCGGGTCCTCGCCTGCCTCGCCGTGCACGCCAAACAATTGCTCGGCTTCGCCGTACCAGGGTTCCAGATCGGCGTAACGGATAGGCCACGGCACGGTAGTGCCTTCGGCATGCTCGATACCCTCGAAATCGCGCTCGCGAAAACGGAACATTGCCGTGCCGTAGACCTTGGTATGGCCGCCGACGAAGTAAAACTGTCCGGGGCGGAAGGGTTGGCCGTCCCAGTCATACCAGGTTTCACGAGTGCGGTAGCGCTGCTCGACGAATACCGCCTCCGGGCTCCAGTTCTCGGCTTCCCTGGGCAGGCGTTCGCCCCGTTCCAGAATCAAGACTCTTGCGCCGGTCTTCGCCAGTGAGAGCGCGATCGCTCCGCCACCTACGCCGGAGCCGATGATGACGACGTCGTAGTCCGCCTCTGACGCCAGGCTCAAGCGATGCGCCTTTCGGTGTCGGCATCGAAGCACACCAGTTTGCTGAGTTCCACCAGGAAACGCGCATCCTGTCCCGGCTTCAGCTGCACATCCGGCTCGAGTCGCACGGTAAATTCCTTGCCGCCGAGATCGAGCACCACGAGTGTGTCCGCGCCGGTCGGTTCGATAACCTCGACGCGGGCATCGAACATGCATTCGGTCGCAGTCGGCGCCATTCCGTCGCGCGCGAGTCTGACGGCCTCCGCACGGATGCCCGCAAAAACATCCCTGCCCGCGTATGCACTCAATGCGGCGGACGGCGCAGGCAGCGGAATGCGTACCAGCGGGTGGTCTGCATTGTTAATTTCCAGCGCCAGGCTGCCGTTTGCCTGTGCGAGCCGCGATTTGATCAAATTCATGCGCGGGGAACCCATGAATCCTGCCACGAACATATTCGCGGGCTGGTTGTAGACTTCGTACGGGCTGCCGAGCTGCTGCAACACGCCTCCCTTCATGACCGCGATGCGTGTGGCGAGCGTCATTGCTTCGATCTGGTCATGCGTTACGTAGACGATGGTGGCGCCCAGTCTGTGGTGCAATTTCTTGATTTCCGTGCGCATGTCGAGGCGCAACTGCGCGTCCAGGTTGGACAGCGGCTCATCGAACAGATAGAGCTGGGGCTCACGCGCCAGCGCGCGTCCAATGGCAACGCGCTGGCGCTGTCCGCCGGAAAGCTGGCGCGGCTTGCGGTCCAGCAGATGTTCAATCTGCAGCAGCCGGGCCACGCTTTTCACGCGTTCCGCGCGCTTGCTCTTCTCCACTTTACGCATGGCGAGCGGAAATTCGATGTTCTTGGCCACCGTCATGTTGGGATAGAGCGCATAAGACTGGAACACCATCGAAATGTTGCGATCGGCTGGAGCCAGCGGGGTGATGTCGCGTCCATCCAGCCGAAGTTGTCCGCCGCTGGGTTCCTCCAGCCCCGCGATAATGTTCATCAGCGTGCTTTTGCCGCAGCCGGACGGTCCCACGAGCACCAGGAATTCGCCGTGGGCGAGGCTTACCGAAATGTCGTGAAGAATCTTGTTGGAGCCGAAGCTCTTCTCCACATTGATGAGATCGAGTGCTGCCATTTAAGTCATCCTTTGACCGAACCTGCCATCAAGCCGCGAACGAAATATTTGCCGGACAGGAGATAGACGATCAAGGTCGGGATGGCGGCGATGAAGGCGCCGGCAAAATGAACGTTGTACTCCTTGACGCCGGTGGAGCTGTTGACCAGGTTGTTGAGCGCAACCGTGATCGGGAAAGAACTGTAATCGCTGAAAGAAGCGCCGAACAGAAATTCGTTCCAGATGTTGGTGAACTGCCAGATGACGGTCACGACGATAATTGGAGCGCTGCTGGGCAGCAGAATGCGAAACAGCACGCCGAAGAAATCCGCGCCGTCGATCCTTGCCGAGCGCACCAGCTCCTGCGGAAAAGCCGCGTAATAGTTGCGGAAGAACAGCGTGGTGAAACCTATCCCATAGACCGAGTTGACGAAAATCAGCCCCTTTACCGTGCCGGCCATGCCGAGGATACCAAGCGTCTTCGCCATCGGAATCAGCACGATCTGGAACGGGATGAATACCGAGAACAGCATGGCGGCGAACAGCGCATTCGCGCCACGAAAGCGAAACTGGGTGAGGATGTAGCCGTTCAGTGCACCAATCAACGTGGAAATGACTACGGCTGGAATGACCAGAAGAAATGAATTGTAGAAATACGGCCTGAGCCCGGTTGGTTGCACGCCGATCTGGGCGGTGCTCCAGGCGGTGAACCAGGGATCCACCGTCCACTGCACCGGCAGGGACATCAGATTGCCGCTGCGTATTTCATCGAGCGGCTTTAGCGAATTGCACACCATGACGTACACGGGCAGCAGAAACATCACGGCGAGAAAAAACAGAACCGCATAAAGCAGGATGCGCTCCAGGGGAATACCGGACGCGCGGTGGTCACGCATTTTTTACCTTGCGCATTTCACTGTAGAGATACGGTAGTACCACCACTGCGATGCCAGCCAGCATCATTACGGCGCTGGCGGCTCCGACTGCCATTTCGTTGCGGGTGAAACTGTACTGGTACATGAATACTGATGGCAGCCAGGTGGAGCGGCCCGGTCCGCCATTGGTCAGCGCAATGATCAGGTCATAAGACTTGATCGCCATGTGGGCGAGAATCACGAACGCCGATACGAACACCGGTCCGAGCTGCGGAATGATGATGTGCAGATAGATTTGCCAGGAGCGCGCACCGTCGACTCGGGCGGCGCTGACCTGCTCTGCGTCAACTCCGCGCATCCCGGCGAGAAACAGTGCCATGACAAAACCGGTGGTTTGCCACACAGCGGCGATGACGACGCAATAGATCGCCATGTCGCTGTCCTTGATCCAGCCGAAGGTGAAACTCTGCCAGCCCAGGTCGCGCAGAGTGTGCTCGAGTCCGACGCCCGGATCGAGCAGCCATTTCCACGCCGTGCCGGTGACGATGAACGACAGCGCCATCGGATAAAGGAAAATCGAACGGAACGCGCCTTCGGCCCTGATGTGCTGGTCGATCATGATCGCGAAACCAAGTCCGAGCGCGATGGCAACGCCGATGTAGAGCAGCGCAAAGATCCACAGATTGCCGAGTGAGACTCGCCAGTTCTCCAAAACAAAAAGCCGTTGGTAATTCGTCGTGCCAGCCCATTCGTAGGACGGCATCATCATCGATGTCGTGAACGACAGGTAAAGCGTGAACATGATGTACCCGTATACGCATACCAGCACGAGCAGCACACTCGGGCTGAGCAGAAGTTTGGGCAGGGCGCCCGCGCGCATGGGTCAGATTCTCGCAGGTCCGGGCGGCACGGCAGGTGCTGCCCGGAGCCTTTGCAAAATGCCGCTACATTACTTCTTGACTGCAGCTGCCAGTTCGGCAACCGCCTTCTTGTCGTCGAGTTGGCCGTTGAAATGGCGGGTCACGACGTCATAGATGGCGTTCTTGATCGAGGCGGGGACGGCGTGTCCATGCGCCATCGAGCCAACCAGCGTGTTGTTTTTGTTCGCTTCGGCCAGATCTTTCATGCCTTTCTTGCCACAGGCATCGAATGCCGTGTCGGGTACGTCAGTGCGCGCCGGGACGGACCCTTTCACAACATTGAACGCTGACTGAAAGCCAGGTTCCATGATGGCCGACGCCAGTTTGTTTTGGGCAGCGGTTTTGTCTGCTCCGACTTTGAACATCACGAACTGATCGGAATTGAACGAAACCACGCCTTGCGTACCGGGCGTGCGGAAGCAGAGGAAGTCCTTGCCCGGCACTTTTTTAGCATTGATGAATTCACCCTTGGCCCAATCCCCCATCATCTGGAAGCCGGCCTTGCCGCTGATGACCATGCCGGAGGCAACGTTCCAGTCCCGGCCGGAGAAATCCTTGTCGACCAGCTTGCGCACTTGCGACATGCGCTGGAACACTTTTTCCGTCGTCGGCGAGTTGAGCGCTTTCTGGTCAAGATCGATGAACGCCTTGCGGTAATAGTCCACGCCGCCAGTGGAAATCGCCACGCCATCGAATATGGTTGCGTCCTGCCATGGTTGGCCGCCATGTGCAATTGCAATGAATCCGGCTTTCTGTATCTTTTCCGCGGCCGCAATAAATTCGTCCCAGGTCTTGGGTTCCGTGACGCCCGCTTTGGCGAGAACTTCTTTGTTGGCCCAAACCCAGTTGGTCGAGTGCACATTCACCGGCGCGGCAATCCACTTGCCGTTGTATTTGGAGAATCTCTGCAATGCCTGCGGCACTGTTTTATCCCACCCTTCTTTGCCGGCGACGGAATTCAAGTCCGCGACCACACCCTGTTTGCCCCAGTCCTGAATGTCGAACCCAAGCATCTGCACTGCAGTCGGGGGATTGCCGGCCGTGACACGGGCGCGTACTGCGGTCATGGCTGCTTCGCCGCCGCCGCCTGCCACCGGCATGTCGTTCCAGGTGACACCCTGCTTTTCGAGATTGGTCTTCAGCACATTCAGAGCGGCCGCCTCTCCTCCGGACGTCCACCAGTGCAGTACTTCGACTGAATCAGCCGCGGATGCCATACCGGCGCAACCAAATGCAGCGGCAATCACCGTGGCAATTATTTTCCTATGCATGTTCTCCTCCTGTTTAAGTCTTGTATGTCCGATTGCGGCCGGACAATTGCCGTTTATTGAGCGACCACAGCCCTCAGTGTGCCAAATTACCCCGTTGGCCACCATCGCTGCTGTATGCATCTGGAGTAAACAGTGCGGCGGTCTTGCTTCATGTCACTCGCCCCGATAGACCGGCGCGCGTTTTTCACGAAAACTCGCCACGCCTTCGCGGGCGTCCGCTGTCGTAGCGGCAAGGGCGCCTGCCATGGCTTCCAGTGCGCCGGACAATCCCATTCCCTGGCCGGCGTCGATGATCTGCTTTGTCAACTGCACTGACACGGGCGCAAGGTTGCAAATGCCGGCCGCAAGTTCGCGAGCCCGCTGCATCACCTGCGAGGCCGCTACATGTTCATGCACGATCCCCAGACGCCAGGCCTCGGTTGCGTCGATGCGCTGCCCAGTCAGAGCAAGATACTTCACCCGGCTGGCGCCAATCAGCGCGGCCAGCCGTTGTGTGCCTGACCAGCCCGGGCAAGTAGCAATGGTCGCCTCCGGCAGTCCGAAGTTTGCCGACCCGGCCGCGATGCGGATGTCCGCGATGGCGGCAAGCTCGAGTCCGCCGCCAAATGCATGCCCATTGATTGCTGCAATGACCGGCACGCGCAGGCGCGCCCACTGGTCAAAAACCTGGTGCCCGCGCCTGATCCAGCGGCGCCACATGTCAAGGGGATCCAGGCCCGCCCAGGCATTAATGTCTGCGCCGACGCAGAACGCCTTGTCGCCAGCAGCGGTCAGAATGACGCAACGGATGGCGACGTCGCCGTCAACTTGCGTGGCGATATCGGCCAGCGTTTCGATCATTCCCGGCGTGAGCGCATGCAGCTTCTCCGCGCGATCGAGCGTGACGGTCGCAATCGCTCCATCGATGTGGAATTTCACCTGGCTGGCCAAAGATTCAGGCATAAGCAGGCGCTTTCAGTTTGCGGTTCAGCGGCGCATTGCGGAATAGCGCGGCGTCCATTGGTTTGAGCTGCGGGTCGACTTTCAGCGCAAAAGCTGCCTGGTCGAGCACGTCCCGTTTCAAATCTATGCCCGGTGCGATCTCTCGCACCGTCAAACCATCCCCCGTCAGATCGATGACGCAACGTTCGGTGACGTAGGTGATGTGCTGTCCCCGCTGGCGCGCCATCCTGCCGCTGAAAGTCACGTGCTCGACAGCTTCGATCAGCTTCTTGCTGCGACCTTCCTGCAAGATTGTCAGTCGGCCGTCGCCGACTTCGAGTTTCGCGCCCGCGGTGAAGAAACCGGAAAATACAATCCGCTTGGCATGGGCGGTGATGTCGACGAATCCGCCGCAGCCCGCAGTCAGGTAAGGTTTGGCGCCGAGCTTGGAAACATTGACGCTGCCGTCGCGATCGATCTGCAGAAAGGACAACAGCGCGACATCGAATCCGCCACCCTGGAAATAAGTGAACTGATCGGGTGAAGAGACAATGGCCTCGGCATTGGCCGCGCAGCCGAAGGCGAATCCGAGCAATGGCACGCCGCCGACTGCGCCCTGCTCGATGACCCAGGTGACTTCGCCGTGCAGGCCCTCCTCGAGCAGAACGCGCGGCACGTTGGCGGAAATCCCGAAGCCGAGGTTCACAGCGGAACCGGAGGTGAGCTCCATCGCGGCGCGCCTGGCGATGACTTTTTCGGGACCCCAGTCTTGCAGTTCAAAACTGTTTTCGGGCCGGGTAATCTCGCCGCTGATGGCTGGGTCGTAAAAGGTCTGCGTGGTCTGCATCTGCTCAGGGTCGACCACGATGTAGTCCACCAACGTGCCGGGCACGTGCACCATTTGTGGCTTGAGCGAGCCAGAACCCACTACGCGTTTGACTTGCGCGATGATCACGCCGCCGTTGTTGCGGGCAGCAAGCGCCTGGTCCATTGCACCGAGGAACGCACCCTCGTGCTCGAAGGACAGGTTACCGCGCTCATCCGCGCTGGTGGCACGCAGTATCGCAACGCGCGGTGCGATCGCCGGAAAAAACAACCATTCCTCTTCGGCGAACGTTACTTTTTTCACCACCGGTTGCGTCGATGCACGTTTGTTCATCGCGCCGCCCTGGCGCGCGGGATCGACGAAGGTGTCGAGTCCTACTTTGGTGAGCACGCCGGGACGTTTTGCTGCTGCATCCCGGTGCATGTCGAACAGGATGCCGCTCGGGAGGTTGTATGCGGCGATTTCATCTTCGACGATCTGGCGCCAGATTTCCGGCATCGGCAGGGAGGAAGGCCCGCTCGGGTAGGAGCCTGCCAGCACTGTCTTTAGCATTCCGGGACGGGCCAGATGATCGATG
>DATMZQ010000425.1:0-5587 GCA_035573615.1 Burkholderiales bacterium
CGGAAATCCGGCATGCGGTTATTGCATTGTCGCCAGTAGGCTTTCAATTGTGGGCAACGGGGGCGGCACGGCGCCGGACTGCATGCATGCCGCGCATCCTGCTGCGACCGCCCAGCGAAGGTGGGTTCGCCAGTCTGAAGCGCGATGGGTCATAAGGCTGAACAGCAATCCGCCCATGCTGGCGTCGCCAGCGCCCACCGTATCGGCTACTTTCACCTGCACAGAAGCCTGCCGCAAAATCTGTCCCTGCGCATGCAGTTCAGCGCCTTGCGCGCCGAGCGTTAGCAGGATAGCCGCACTCGGATTGAGCGATTTGAGTTTCGCCATCGCAAGTTGCCGGTCGTCAGTTCGGAACAGACCTGCTATATCCTCATCGGATACCTTGATTACATCAGCCAGGCCGGCAACACGGGCCAGCGTTGCATCATAGCGGGCCGTCATCAGATTGCGAAAGTTCGGGTCGTAGCTGATGTGCGCGCCGGCGCCCTTTGCCGCGTGCAGCAAATCGATCAACCGGCTGCTCAGCGGTTCGCGAGTCAAGCTGATACCGCCACAATGCATCCATTCAACCGAACGCAGCCAGTCCTGCGGAAGCGCTGCCGGATTGAACGCGAGATCAGCGCTGTCGACGCCCAGAAAAAAATAGTTCGGAGGAGACAGTTCCTGAACGATGGCCAGCAGCGGCGGTTTGTCGTATTGCTGCAGGAATCGGATATCCAAACCGGCATCCCGGCTCAAGGCCGCCAGTTCTTCACCAAAAGCGTCACGACTCACGCTACCCGCAAAGGCGCTCGGTATGCCGAGTCGAGCCAGGACACGCGCGACATTCCAGGGTGCGCCTCCCGCTCGTGCCACCCAGATTTTTTCTTCCTCCCGGATTAAATCGGTCAACGCTTCCCCGGCGGCTATGAAGCGCGGCGTGCGCTGCGCTGTGGTCATGAGATGCCGGCGTGCACCTGAAGGAAACTGCGCATGCGCGCGACCGCAAGGTCGGGATCGATCAGTGCGCCACAGCGGTCCGCGAGTTCGAACACCTTTGTGTAATGCCGCACGGAGCGAGCCGCTTGCAGTCCACCCGCGGCGACGAAATGCGACTGGTGGCCGTTCAGCCACGCGATGAAGATAACCCCAGCCTTGTAATGGCGGGTAGGCGCACGGAATATTTCGCGCGAGAGCGGAATGGTCGGGACAATGCTCTTTTTGTAACCTTCGACGTCGCCGCTGGCGAGCTTGCTCAGTGCGGCTGCGGCCACGTGTGCGATCGGATCAAAAATCCCCAGCAGCGCATGTGAATGATGTTTGCCGTCTCCGGCGATCAGCGTGTCGTAGTTGAAATCGTCGCCAGTGAACATGATCACGCCGGCTGGCAGATTTGAGCGCATGGCGACTTCCCACCGGGCGTCGAGCAGGGAAATCTTGATGCCTTCTATCTTCTGCGCATTCTCGCGCACGATGCCAAGCACCGTGTCCATGGCTGCGGCAATATCATTTGTGCCCCAGTAGCCCTTCAGTGCCGGGTCGAACATCTCTCCCAGCCAATGAAGCACTACTTTTTCCTTGCATTGGCGCAGCAGTTCTCCGTAAATACGCGAGTAATCGTCCGCGCTTTTCGCCACAGCCGCCAATGCACGGCTCGCCATGAGGATGATGCGTCCACCAGCCGCTTCCACTGCTTCGATTTGTGTCTCATAAGCTTTCATCACGTCTGCGATCGTGGTGCGCTCGTTGGCAACCAGCTGATCTGTACCCACGCCGCAGGCAAGGTCCGCGCCGGGAATGGTTTTAGCATGCGCGACGCTGCGGCGGATGAGTTCGCGCGCTCCGGGCCAATCCAGACCCATGCCGCGCTGCGCCGTGTCCATGGCCTCGGCGACTTTGAAGCCCAGGCGCCACAAATGTTCACGGAAGCGCAGCGTCGCTTCCCAGTCGATTATGGGCGGACCGTCCCAGGGATCGCAGGGCTGGAGCGGATCGACCACGACATGCGCAGCGGCGTAAGCGCTTCGGTTCCATCGCGTTGGCGCGACTGTGGCGAACGGCGAGGATGCATGGCTCAGACGGTAGGCATGCAAGGCGCCATGATCATCGGGCAAAGTCAGTTGCATGGCGATTCCTTAAGCGAGGCGTCCGAGAATATGGTCCGCGGCCTTCTCGGCAACCATGATGGTGGGCGCATTGGTATTGGAAGAAGGGATGAAAGGCATTACCGAGGCGTCCGCGACGCGCAGCCCATCGAGACCCATTACACGCAGATCGAAACCGACCACGCTGGCAGAATCGTTGGCGGGTCCGATGCGGCAAGTCCCTACCGGATGGTGATCGGTCTTGGCGTGCGCGCAGGCGTAGTCGAAAAGTTCGGCATCGCTGGTTAGTGCATCGCCAGGCAGGCGTTCGCCCAGGACGAACCGTTTCAGCGCAGGTTGGTGCAGGATCTCGCGTGCCAGACGCAACCCTTCGATCGCCAGTTCGCGGTCGCGCGGTTCAGCCCAATAGTTGGGATCGATTAGCGGTGCGGCATTCGGATCGACGCTGGCCAAACGCACGGTGCCGCGCGAGCGCGGGCGCAAGTAAGCGCTATTGAGCGTAACGCCAGGATTGCGCATCTTCGCGACCCCGGCCTCGATGCCGGAACCGAGACCCAGATGAAATTGGATATCGGGTGAGCGCGCGCCTTTCTCCGCATACCAGAAGCCGCCGGTTTCGTACAGGCTGGAGGCCACCGGTCCCTTTTTCCACAGCAGATACTGAAGACCGCCCAACGCGGCGTGATGCGGCCGGTTGTACTTGTCGTAGGTGTGATCGCCCGTGCACTCGCCAATGACAAAAAGATCGAGATGGTCCTGCAGATTGCCGCCCACCCCGGGCAGGTCATGGACCACTTTCACGCCCACCGAGCCAAGATGGGCAGCCGGTCCGATGCCCGACTGCATCAGCAGTTTCGGCGAGCCTATCGCGCCCGAAGTCACAATGACTTCGCGAACGGCACGGATCAGTTCCGGCGACGCAGAGCCAGAGTTTGCAATCTCAACGCCAGTCGCGCGGCCATGCTCCACGACCACGCGCAAAGCATGCGTCCGCAAGCGCACAGTCAGATTGCGCCGGTTGCGGATCGGCTTCAGGTACGCCACCGAAGTCGATGAGCGGCGCGCATTCGACTGGTTGAGCTGGTAATAACCGAGGCCTTCCTGATGCGCGCCGTTGAAATCCGGGTTGAACGGAATGCCGAGTTCCTGTCCTGCCTGAAAGAACGCCTCGCAGATCGGCAGCGGACTGATCGGATTCGATACGCCCAGTGGCCCGCCGTAACCGTGGTACTCATTGGCATAACGTTCGTTGTTTTCGGCCCGCTTGAAATAAGGCAGCACATCCCGATATGACCAGCCGCGTGCACCGGCATCGCGATCCCAGGCGTCGTAGTCGGCGGGCGCGCCGCGCGTATAGATCTGCGCGTTGATCGACGAACCGCCGCCGATGACCTTCGCCTGTGTGAACCGCAGCACGCGATCCTTCAGATGCGCCTGGGGCACCGTCGACCAGCCCCAGGCACCGATGCCCCAGGTCATCTTGGCAAATCCCGCTGGCAGGTGAAAGAAAGGGTGGCGGTCCGAACCACCCGCCTCCAGCAGCAGTACTTTCACCGACGGATCAGCACTGAGACGGTTTGCGAGCACGCATCCCGCTGAGCCGCCGCCGGTAATGATGTAGTCGTATCCGGTCTCAGTCATGGGTGCCATCTTCACCATCTGTGCCGGGATAGAACCAATCCAGCTTCATGAGCCGCTTACGCAGAGGAGGCACAGTGTCAAAGTCTCGGAATGGCCAGGCCACCATCGACATCGATGACCGAGCCGGTCGCGAATTGGAAATTTCCGCCGGCCAGGCCTGCTACTGCGGCGCCGATGTCCCCGGGCTCACCCCAGCGACCCATGGGAACGAGCCCGTCGGCAATGCGCTGGTCGTATTTTTCCGAAATCGTCGCCGTCATTGGCGTGCGAATCACACCGGGACGCACTTCGAACACTGCGATGCCGTGACGCGCCAGTCTCAGCGCGAACAGTTTCGTCAGCATGGCCAGCCCTGCCTTTGACATGCAGTATTCGCCGCGCTCGGGTGACGCGAGTTCTGCGCTAACCGAGGAAATCGTGACAATCGAACGCGGATTGCGCGCGGCCGTCATCGCCATGTGCCGAGCGACCTGCTGGGTAAAAAAGAACGTTCCACGCAAATTAATTTGCAGCACCTGGTCGAATGCAAGCGGACTGATTTCCAGCAGATCGCCGCGCGCCGGCGACGGCACGCCGGCATTGTTGACCAGACAATCGATCGGGCCGCACTTCGCGACCGCCTCATCCACCACCCGGCCATGATCCGCCACGTCCGCCAGATCGCTGCGTATGAAAACCGCTTTTGCGCCGGACGCACGCAACGCGGCTAGCGTTGCCTGCACATCATCGTCCTGCACGATATCGGTGATCGTCACATCGAAACCGGTACGCGCCAGTG
Source organism: Burkholderiales bacterium (assembly GCA_035573615.1). Classification (GTDB taxonomy): domain Bacteria; phylum Pseudomonadota; class Gammaproteobacteria; order Burkholderiales; family JACQAP01; genus JACQAP01. Next base: position 4,504 of record DATMZQ010000425.1, read on the forward strand.
CCAGTGCAATGGCGGCGCCGATGCCGCGACGGGCGCCGGTGACCAAAGCAACTGGACGGGATTGGGCCATGTCAGAACTCGTGCAGGCGCGCCTTCAGGTGGCTGCCGACGCGCAGCGCCTGGGCTGCAATCGTCAGCGCCGGATTTAGCGCGGCAGAGGAGGGAAAGAAGCTCGCGTCGACCACATACAGATTATCGTGGTCCCAGGCGCGGCAAAACGGATCCAGTGCTGAAGCCTTCGGGTCCGTGCCGAAGCGGGCGGTGCCGCACTGGTGCGACGGTGTGTCAGTGCCGAATGGCTGCGACAGCACGATCGGAAAGCCTATGTCGTGCAGCAGCTTCTTTGCGACTTTGACGAAGTGGCGGTGAGCCCGCAGATTGCTGCGCTTCCAGCGCAGCTCGATAGCGCCATCGTTGCGCAACCTGACTTCGCTATCATGCTGCGCCAGGTCTTCGGACATCACGTACCAATCGACGCTGTGGCGCGCCAGCCAGCCGCGCAGCCGTTTCGGTGCGTGCGGCATCGCACTGCGCAGCATGGGTTCCTGGATTTTCCCCAGCAATTGCAGATTGCCGAGCGGTTTATCGTCTGCTTTGCTTGCGAAGTAGAAATCGTTCACCGCGAGCGTTTTTGGAAAGCGCGTTTGGTTCACCTGGAAGGGTTTGATGGCCATGATCCCGGTGCAGTTGTGGTTCATGTAGTAGCGTCCAACCACTCCCGAGGAATTCGCCAGGCCGTTCGGATTGCGCGTGTCGGCAGAACGCAGCAGCAGGGCTGCGCTGTTGATGGCGCCCGCGGACAGCACGAACAGCCGCGCGCTGACCGACTCCGTGGCGCCGTTCTTGCGGTAGTGCGCGGCGACAATGCGCTTGCCGCTGTCGTCGGCGACGAGCCTGGTGACTTCGCTCCCGGTCTGCAAAGCAACGTTTGCATGCTTCAATGCCGGATCGATAAGCCTGGTCTCGGCGTCCCCCTTTGCACCAATCCGACAGGGAAAGGCATCGCATGTGCCGCAGCGGATGCAACTGCCGCCGGCATGCAGATCGACCGCGGAAGGCATGTGGAAGGGATGCAGGCCCAGTG